>CAJWGH010000150.1 GCA_913031095.1 uncultured Chloroflexota bacterium
AGAGGTTTGGTGCGGCGTCAACTAATTATGCCCCGGCCCAGGGTAGCCCCTAAATATGAAGCGTTCTTGATGCCTTCTCCTACCGCAGAGCCTGAACCTAGTCTTCCTCCCCGCCAACAAGGCCTACTGGCCGCCGTCAGAGAAGAAAGGGCACCATATTCAGCTGCCGTGGCCAACAAGGAGTTTGGCACTGGTGTCGGCCAAGCCCTGTTCAGCAAAGGTCTGGTTGCAATGGAGTGGGTGCGGGCCGGAGTCACGACCGCGTCTCCACCTGGCCTGGTTGGTGGTCGGCAGCAGCATACGTTGAGCTACCACCAGGAGCGGGCACTTTCCAAGATACAAGAAGCGTTAGACGACCCGGAAGTCCAACCCCGCAGCTTTCTACTTCACGGCGTCACAGGTAGCGGGAAGACCGAGGTTTACCTGAGAACCATCGACGAAGTGGTGCGTAAGGGCAAGCAGGCTATTTTTCTGGTGCCTGAGATTTCCCTAACCCCTCAGACGTTGGAACGGGTCAACGCTTGGTTCCCTGGCCGAGTGGCGACGATGCACAGCCGCCTGACTCCCCGTCAGCAGTTCGATCTGTGGTGGGAGATACGCGAAGGCAAATATGACGTTGTCGTGGGGCCTCGTAGCTCTCTTTTCGCGCCCATATCAGACCTAGGCCTTATCGTAATCGACGAAGAGCACGAGTGGACTTACAAGCAGATCGAGACCCATCCCCTCTACCATGCCCGCGTCTCCGCTTTGAGACTTGGACGCATCACAGGCTCGCCGGTTTTGTTGGGTAGTGCAACCCCTGACGTGGAGACCTACCACGCGGCCGCCAGGGGATGGCATACCCTATTGGAATTGCCTGATAGGGTGAGCGCTGGGCCAGATCGAGTGTCAAGGTTGGCCCAGGTGGAAGTCTGCGACATGCGTAAAGAACTTCGGGACGGCAACCGTAGCATCTTCAGCCGAGTCCTAGCCCAGGGCCTGAAAGACTGCGTCGCGGCTGGTCACCAAGCAATCTTGTTCTTGAATCGGCGAGGAGCGTCTTCGATTGTCCAGTGCCGGGACTGCGGCCATGTGGTTACTTGCAGAAGCTGCTCTGTATCTCTGACCTACCACTCCAATCGGGATTCGCTGCTCTGTCATGTGTGTAACCGCCGGACCAGGATGCCAAGCACCTGTCCGGCGTGTAGCGGAGCAAATATCCGCCAACTGGGGGCAGGGACGGAGCGAGTGGTGGAAGAGGTCATGAAGCTGTTACCGGATGCCACGGTCGATCGTCTCGACGCCGACGCCACCCGGTCTGGTCACGACACTGAAAACACCATGGATCGTTTGACCAGCGGCAATACCCAGGTGTTGGTAGGCACTCAGATGGTTGCCAAAGGCCTTGACATACCCAATGTTACCTTGGTGGGAGTGGTCTTGGCTGACATCGGACTCTATCTGCCCGATTTCAGGGCAGGAGAGAGGGCCTTTGGGCTGCTATGTCAGGTAGCCGGGCGTGCTGGGCGGGGCAAGGACATCGGCCAAGTGATCGTCCAAACTTACAACCCCGAGCATTACGCGATCCAAGCAGCTGCAGCCCAGGATTACTCTGCCCTTTATGAGTATGAGATTAACGCCAGAAGAGAGATGGGCAGCCCACCCTTCAACGAGATGGTGCATGTGGTGTTCCAAGACCGGAACGACGCTCAGGCATTGCGTTTGGCCACTGAGACAGGTCGGACGCTGACGCAACTCGCCGAGGCACAAGGACTAACGGACATAGAAATCATCGGTCCAGCGCCGGGCATACCTTCTCGGATTCGAGGACGCTATCGTTGGCATCTGACCCTTCGTGGCCGTAGGCTCCTACCGTTTATCGAAGGTATGGAATTCCCGGCCGCCTGTACTGTTGACGTTGATCCTGTCCACGTTCTGTAGTCAACTTTACACCCTTCTGAAGGGTTGAATATAATAACCATTAGACTTGGAATAACCATCTAAGAACAGACAATCGAATCTCGATTCCATGGCTGTAATCCTAATCTAGACACCTGTGAGGTGGACCCAGTGGCAATCTTGGAGATGCGCCTTTTGCCCGACCCGATTTTGCGCAAGCAGGCTAAAAAAGTGGCGAAAGTCACTCCACAACTAAAAACGTTGGTGGAGAACATGGTTGAGACCATGCGCGACCAACGGGGTGTGGGCTTGGCCGCTAACCAGGTGGGGTCCCTACAGAAGGTGGCGGTAATCGAGACTCCAGATATGGAAGATCCGCTGGTGCTGATCAATCCTGAAGTCATGAAGACAGAAGGCGAGCGTCAAGTTGAAGAAGGCTGTCTGAGCGTTCCCGGCTACCGCGGACTGGTCAACCGTTCCGAAACTGTCAGGGTCAAGGCAATGGGATTGGATGGAAAGACCTACCGGCTCAACGCTGATGACCTGCTGGCCCAAGCCCTTGAGCACGAGATAGACCATCTGAACGGCATCTTATACATCGATCACCTGGTCAGCCACGAAAGCCTATATAAGATCACTTACCACGACCATGACGATGAAGAAGACGAGTTCGACGGTTACGAAGATGAAGCTGAAGATTCAGTAAATCCCGAGACTTCTGCTTCTGTAAGTGAGGACTAAGCACTGCTGGCGCCTTCTGTGACTGACCTTATCCCCGTGATTTTGGTTTATTGTGTTCGCTTGTCACAATCTACGTGGCCTGTACGCCGTATTACCCATGATTGAAAAACTTGCCGCCTGCTGCGCTGCCCTGAGAGTCGACGCTTATCTAGTGGGAGGTTTCGTTCGGGACTGGTTGCTTTCCGCCAAGCCAGGCCATGACATTGACATCGCGGTATCTGGAGACCCGGGAGTCGTCGCTCAGGCGATTGCTCAGAGGCTATCTGGCACCGTTGTCCCGATGAGCCCTGCGCACGGCGTTATCAGGATCGCCTGGCCGGGCAACTCAGAATCTGGTGAACCTCCGTGGAATATAGATATCAACGGGTTCATCGGGTTGATTGAAGATGATTTGGGTCGCCGCGATTTTTCAGTCAATGCTATGGCTGTGCCAATCGCTGATTGGCCGTCACCTGACGCTGTGATAGACCAGCTGGGAGGCAAGGTTGATCTGGCGACCAAGACCATCCGCGCCCTGAACCCTGTGGTCTTTCAAGACGATCCAGGGCGGTTGCTGCGGGCCATACGCCTGGCAGGACAACTCAAGTTTCGGGTCGAACCAGGGACATCTAGACAGATCAGGGCCGATTCCAGTCTGTTGGTAAAAGTTTCTCCGGAACGAATCAGAGAAGAGTTCTTGAACATCCTCTCAGCAGATGGCGCTAAAGGACAGCTGGAAGTTATGGACCACTTCGGTCTTTTCGAGCAGGTGATACCAGAATTACAGCCTGCTAAAGGTGTCGACCAGCCGAACATGCATTATTGGGACGTCTGGGGGCACACGATGCACACTGTCGAGGCTGCGGAACTGATAACCAAGGGGCACCAGAATTCACCCGTCTTTTCTTGCGTGCCGTGGACCGAGAAAAGCGAGGCTCATTTTAATCAACAGGCAACGGACGGGCACACCAGGGCTACAGTCTTGAAGCTGGCAGCCCTATTTCACGACGTCGCTAAGCCTCAGACCAAGTCCCAGGATGATGCTGGTCGGACCCGATTCTTCGGCCACTCGGAACAAGGAGCGGGAGTGGCCACACGGCGTCTGAGTCAACTTCGGGTGAGTTCTAAGGGCATCGAGATGGTGGCCAAGATGGTAGAACATCATCTGCGCCCTACGGGGATGAAAGATGGCGTTGATTGGCCTACAGACCGGGCGATCTATCGTTACTTTCGGGACGTTGGAGATGTGGCCATAGATACTTTGTATTTGTGCCTGGCAGATTATTTGGGCGCAAAAGGCCCTGAGTTAATACATGAGGAATGGCTCAACCATGCTAGAATGGTCGGACATATTCTCCACGTTGGCACAAGTGAGCCGGTTTCCCCCACAACCATTCGCCTCATCACCGGACACGACCTGATGACCCAATATAATCTACAACCGGGGCCAGAGATTGGCGCCGTGTTGGAAC
>CAJWGH010000151.1 GCA_913031095.1 uncultured Chloroflexota bacterium
CGAGCAACATCGGGAAAACTGGATAGCTTTGGCCCGTTGAACAGTCGGAGATCACTGGCTGGCGAGATACCATCTATCTCCACTCCAGGCCGCTCCCCCGAGGTCAACGAGCCTCTCCTTCTTATCATCTGATGCAGGGCGCTGACCATGGGTGGTATGCCTCATAAACCTGCTCAAATCACCGAAACCAAACGGGCCTTCTCATTAGATTACGATTCGAGACAGGCAATTAATACTAAGGGACGCATGGTCAATCAAGCGTCGTCGGGAAATATCCCGGCTGTCACCCGCGACACCACCGGGTTTGCCTGGGTTGTGAGGGCAGAAGGACGACTCTACTAGCAAGCACTCTAAGTCACATTTTGCCTATCGTCGGCCGAATTCACGCTCCATGTGGTTGGAACTGAAATAGACCATGGTGGGCCTTCCATGGGGGCAGGTATGGGGGTTGGGAGTGGCTTCCAACTGCTCTAACAGCGCCACCATCTCAGGCTCGGTTAAAGATTTTCCTGCCCGGATGGCACCATGACACGATATCGACGCCGCAGCCACATCCTCTTTCTGGCGCACCAAACCTTCGAACGCTGTCATGTCCAGCACGTCCAAGATCGACTTTACCGGGTCGCCCTCGCCAAAGATGGCAGGCACGGCCCGGAGCAGATAACTTCCATCGCCGAAAGGCTCGAACTCGTACCCATAATCCTCCAAGGATTCGCGGTTGGATTTCAGAGCGTCTCTCTGGGATGGGGACAGATCTACCAACACCGGTTCCAGTAGCGGCTGCGACTGGGGTTCTCTTTCTGAGGTTTTTTGAGAGAGCCGGTCGAAGAGCACGCGTTCGTGGGCAGCGTGTTGGTCCACCAGAAACATCCCTGCAGGACCCTCAGCCACGATGTAGGTCAACTTGAGTTGCCCCACAACTTTCAGAGGCGGCGCGGGCTGAAGAGGCGCCGCCGCATCAGCAGGTCCACTGCCAATCTGGCTTTGATAAGTGGGTAACCCGCTCCCGTTACGAATCCCACCAAAGGCACTCCTAGGAAAGAAAGATGAGGCGACAGGCTTGGGGTAATCCGACTCTGACGGCGAGGCCAGATTCGGTACAGGAGAGTCAGCCACCAAAACTGCTCGCACAGCTTTTTGCACGATGGAGAAGACACGGTTTTCCTCCTGGAAGCGCACCTCCCGCTTGGAGGGATGGTAGTTAACATCCACATCTCCGTAGGGGATACTGATATTCAGTGCTGCAAGCGGGTAGCGCTTCACTTGCAGCAAACCCATATAAGCTTCTTCAACGGCGAAGGACAGCATTCGGCTCTGCACCCAACGCCGGTTCACGAAGAAGGTCATGTAGGTGCGATTGGCGCGGGTAAGGCTAGGCGCGCCGGCGAACCCGTTTACCTGGTATCCGGTCTCTGTGTCTTCCCCACGGACTTCCAACATAGCGGTGGCCGCCTGGGGGCCGTACACCGCCACCAACGCCTCTCTTGGTAGCCCATTCCCTGGGCTGGTGAACGAGATTTTGCCGTCCACCACCAACTGGAACCTGATGCCAGGAAACACTAATGAATAGCGGCTGACCAGTTCTTGGACGCGTGTCGTCTCTGTTGAGGACGAGCGAAGGAACTTACGCCGGGCCGGTAGATTGCCGAAAAGGTCTGAAACTTCTATGGCGGTGCCCGGAGGGCAGCCCTGCGTTCCCGAAAAAGCTCCTTCTCCCCAATGCAGTTCCATGCGGAATCCGCTTGGGTTCAGTGGCTGGCGGGTGGTTATGGTTGTGTTGGATACTGCGGCAATACTGGGCAGGGCTTCCCCTCGGAATCCTAAGGTGGCGATAGCGTCCAGTTGCTCTTGGCTGTCTATCTTGCTGGTGGCGTGACGCTGGAAGGCGACGGCTAGTTCCTCGGAGGGGATACCGTGGCCGTCATCGATGACTTTGATCTGTTCAACTCCACCGGCCTTAATCTCCACCATGATCTGACTCGAACTAGCGTCGATGGAGTTCTCCACAAGCTCTTTGACAACCGACGCAGGGCGTTCCACCACCTCGCCCGCGGCAATCTTGGCGGCCAATACCGGAGGAAGGACTTTAATGGGCATGATGGAGGCTCTGACAGTAGGATATCAAGGCTAATTTGGTACGGCAGAGGGCAGCTAGAAAAGTGGAACGATGGTGCCCTTCTTGCGGTACTGCTTGTCTTCCGAAGTGCCCGTGGTATTGAAGTCGTTCACGATGCGATAGATGCGCTGCATCTCTTGATCCACCGAGCGCTTGAAGAAATACGGCGGGACCCACACTCCTCCAAAGGCGGCTACGACCTCCGGATAATCGTCGATGACGAAGTCCGGCTCGAAAGGCACTCCCAGCTCCTCGAGGCGTTCGTGAAAGTGGTGAGTCGGTTTTTCGTAGACGCCGCTCACAAAGGAATTTAGTTCGAATTTGTTGACGACTTCCCAACGTTCACCCATCCCGGACCAGATATAAATCTTGTGATTATCATCTAATAACGCCTGGAATGTTTCCTTGGTGCCGGGCCTCAGACTATTGTCCAATCCGAGGATGGTGTAGTCCACATCAAAAAAGATATTCATCGGCTGCTAGCGGGCCCTCTTTCCTTTGTTGCATCTGAAATATACCAGTGAAATCCACTGTCACGAGGCAGGATTATAGACCAGTTTTCCCATTGATACATCGTTTCAATCATTCTTATTGTATGAAGAATTGGACCAGTAGTTACCGGTCTAGCTGGCCTCTGTGATGGCCGCTTCAACGGCGGCGTTGCCGCCTCCCACCATCAGTTTATCCCCGACCTTGAGTAGAGGCCGGCGCACCAGCTTCGGCTCTTGTAGCATCAAGTTCACCATCTCGTCATCGGAAAGTTTTTTGTCGGCCAGGCCCATCTTCTTCAGGCTAGGACTACGCCGAGCGAAGATATTCTCCGTGCCAGCCATAGCCGCCAATTCTCTTATCTCAGTCTCACTTAAGGTCTCTTTGAAGAAATCTCGATCCGTCACTTCCAGTCCGTTCTGCAAAAGTAACTCTCTTGCTTTGCGGCAGGTCGATCAACGGGGCCACCAGTAAAATTCAACGGTCTGGCTCAAATCAGGCCTCCATAGGGACGACAGGATTCCAAAATCCACGGCGTATATTATACCCACAACGATGTTGTGGAAAGGGGTCAATTTGCAATCATCGACGCGCTTCTTTGCTTTATCAGCGCAACTTCCCCAAAGGGTCTACCGTGATTATGCCTGGTAATTCTTCGTCGGTTTACGGTTCTCCTCAGAATAACGGATCTCCAACGAGGTATTAAGGAAAGACAATCTCAGCCCTCTTCCTGTGCCTCTTTCTGCAGCTCATAGAGTTTGTTTATAGCTTCCAGCGGCGTCAGGTTGGAGATGTCCAGGTCTTTCAACAAACCCCGTAACTTCCCACCGTCGTTGAAAAGGGCCATCTGCTGTGCCGGTTCCCTATTGGGTACACGCATCTTCCTCCCGCCGCCATTAAGGCTTTGGGACTCCAGGTCGGCCAGCACCTCCCAAGCTCGGTTTACCACCCCCTGGGGCAGCCCGGCCAATTGTGCCACGTGGACGCCGTAACTCTTGTCGGCCCCTCCCGGCACGATCTTATGCAGGAAGACCACGCTGTTCCCTTCCTCAGTCACCGCCACACTACAGTTTCGTACTCCCGGAAGACTGGCCGCCAATCGGGTCAGCTCGTGGTAATGAGTGGCGAACAGGGTCTTGCAGCCCAGGCGTGGGTCGTTATGGATGTGCTCTATAACAGAGCGGGCGATGGACAAACCGTCGTACGTACTGGTGCCGCGTCCGATTTCGTCCAGTATCACCAAAGAACGGGGCGTTGCCTGGTTCAAGATGGCAGCCATCTCAACCATCTCCACCATGAACGTCGATTGACCGGTGGCTAGGTCGTCTTGGAGGCCGACCCTGGTGAAGATGCGGTCCACAATACCGATTGTGGCTTCAGAGGCAGGCACAAAGCAACCAACCTGGGCCATCAGGGTGATGATAGCCACCTGCCGGATGTAGG
>CAJWGH010000152.1 GCA_913031095.1 uncultured Chloroflexota bacterium
TGACGGTCATCTCTCCAAACCCTTTGTGGAACTGGACACCTTTTCGGATGTGGAACGTCCAAGTCTGAGCGTCTGCTGAGACATCCCAACTCTCAGCCAGCATTGGCACAAGCGCCCCGCTGTCGAATCCAGCCATACCTAGGGTTTCGGTGATTGGTATAGCGCTGTTCAAGAAAATCTGGGGATTACCGATCAGTTTAGGGTTGCCCACATAAGGGCCAAGCTCCTTCTGGCCAACGTTCAATGTTCCGGACGGCTTAGGAGGTGCTTGGGATGCCTTAGCAGGAACAGCTGTCGGCGCGGGCGCTGACTTTTTATCCTTTGAAGGCACGGCAGTAGGTGCCGCCGCAGCCTTAGGTGCTGATCCAACAGCCTTGGATGCTGGAGCGGCTGACTCAGGTGTCGAAGTGGCAGAAGAGCCGCAAGCCAAAATAGCAGCCAACAGAAGAGCTAAAGACCCTAGGATCAGGAGTTTGGGGTTTCTTAACCAATGCTTCAAAATGGACTAGCCTCCAACCTGTGTTTTGGATTGTGGTAGGCCGCTGCTCAGGAACTTGCATTGGGCTTGGTGGGCAATTTGATATTCGTTACGCTGTTAATCCCGGCCTGATTCCTGGCGCGTGGCAAACCGATCTGATTCTAGACCTTTATTGTCTATCTCCACTCGCGAATGTGCTGGACGCCAGCCTAGAGGCCTGACATACAAAGGAGTGGAGTAGATATATCCTATACGGCTTCTGCGTGTCAATGATTTGATAATCAATATGTCAAACGTTGAATACATAAGTCGATACTGGTGAAGAAGTGGTTAGTGCGAGATCTGCGACTGAATCGGTCATTGTGGCTTTGTGGAGGTTCAGGCCAGAAGTTGGCTAGAGGCTAGCCTGAAGCTATGAGGAGAGGTCCGTTGGGGGGCGGCGTTGCTCGCCCCTGAGGAACTGTTCCAGGTCCTTGACCAGTTCGGCGGGGTCTGGAATCTCGATGGCAGCTACAGCTTCGTCGTATTGGCCTTCAAGCTTGGAGACATATGAGCTGATTTGGTCATCTTTGGCGACCGCTTTCTCGACCTCTCCATTGAAGATGTCTGCAGCCGAATATAACTCAGAGAGATCTAATGGCAAATCGAGCAGCTTGACCAATATCTGGAGAAGTGTGTGGCCAACTCGGTGATTGGGCGCAGCTTGCAGGTAGTGAGAGGTGTGGCCCCATACAGAGGTATATTCCATACCCTCTTTGAGGCAGGCGTCCATCACGGCTGAGCTGATCCCAGTCGGGCCTTGGTAGTTGGAGGACCGGATGCCCTGGCTCTCCAGGAATTCGCTAAGCTTGGGCTCGCTGGCCGTGCCACTAAGCTTGACCGGTCGGGTGTGTGGGACAGCGTCCAGCAACGCTCCAATGTGAATCACAGTCTTTACGCCATATCGCTTGGCCACCTCGGCGATCGTTTTTGAGAAGGTGCGCCACTTCAGATTCGGTTCCACTCCGTTGAAGACCATTATCTCGGAACCAGGGTTCCCACCGGTCAGGTACGAAAACTCATTGGCCGGCCAATGGATGCGTCGTTTTCCGTCCCTGGTCCTGGAAGAATGAGGCCGTGTTTGAGAGAAGTCATAAAACTCCTCAGGATCAATCTCCGCGAACTTCTTGGACTGCAGCTTTCGTTGGAGGAATTTCACGGCGCTAGTGGCGCCTTCTGCTGCGTCGGCCCAGCCGCTGAATACAATTACCATGTGATCCAGTTTCTTGGAGGGAGTCTCGTGGATGGTCAGATGTTGCATTTGTTCCATTGCATCCTGCTGTATAGCGTGGGTTGCGTGGATTTGGTCAGCCCGGAAGTGGTAATCACAGCATATCACCAGCCGCGATTTACTCACAAGCAACGCAAGAAATGCTATCCGTTGAACCGGTCCAATCGAAACAGGCTGATGTCATGGTTCGTTTCCCCGTTCTGCGCCAGGTCAGCCATGATCTCTCCGATGACGCTGGCGAACTTGAATCCGTGGCCCGAAAACCCAGCGGCCACTGATACCTGAGGAACGCCCGGAAGTACGCCGATCATGAAGTGCTCGTCGGGGGTGTTCGTGTAGATGCAGGTCTTACGTTCCAACAGACGGCCGGCGGCTTGAGGAAAATAACGCCTGACGGCTTTCCGTAGTATCGCTTCGTCTTCAGCGTGTACTTCTCGATCCATCTGATCCGGGTCCACTTTCTGCAATAAATGGTGAGAGCGTCCAATCTTGAACCCTGGCACGCTGTAAGTAGGAAAACCGTAGTAGCGACCCTCTTCGGTCAGCATTCCGAATACTGGAAAGGTCTCAGGTCGGAATAATCCAGGGTTTTCAGGTTCGAACCAGCCCAACACTTGCCGCTCCGGGATGGCATGTTCCCTCACTGCAGGCACCAACTTTCCGGCCCAGGCTCCCGCGGTGACTACCAGTCTCCTCGCCATATACACGCCCTTGTCGGTGCGGACCATTATTTCATCGCTTCGAGGTTCCCAGTCGACCACGGTCTCCTGGCTGTGAATTTCAGCGCCTGACTCCTCGGCTGCGCGTACGTGGTTTACGATGCACTGCTCTGGCAGCAAGAACCCGCCGTCGGACTGGAAGATGGAGGATATCTCATCTGGAAACTGATAGCCCGGAAATCGTTTGTTGATCTCAGGTGCCGTCAGGATTTCGTAAGGTATGTTATGGGCATCGCACGATTCCTGAGCGTTTTTAAAGAAAAGACTATCAGGCGGCCCGGCACGTACCGAGCCGGTGGTGACCACCAAGGTGTCGCCGGAAGCTCCCTCCAATTCACGCCACAGCTGATAGGCACGATGTACTAGGGGTACGTAATTGGGGTGCTCTTGCAAGGTGTAGCGAATCATCCTGGAATAGCCGTGGGACGACCCCATCTCGTGGGGAATGCCGTACTGCTCCAATCCCAGGACTTTCCAGCCCCGCCGGGCAAGGTGATAGACGGTGGCGCTCCCCATGCCGCCTACGCCTATGACTATGGCGTCGTAATCTGGCATGCCTTTTCCTTCGGCCTAGTTTCTGGGGATGGCTGTGCCGGGAATCTTCATACGTTGGCTGAAGACAGAGGTGCGGGCGGTGAACAACATCGTCTGGTTGTCAGGCCCTCCCCAGGCACAGTTGGCCGGTATCTCAGGCAGCCGGATGATGCCTAGTTGCTTGCCCGAAGCGTCGAAGACCCAACAGCCCTCAGAACCCGTGCAGTAGATGTTTCCTTCCACGTCTACCTTCATGCCGTCGGGAACCCCGTCTTCGGTTGAGTACATATTGGCGAAGACACGGTTGTTGCTCAAACTGCCGTCATCGGCCACGTCGAAAGCTCGGATCAACTGGTGTTCGCACAGTTGCTTCTTCTCTTTCTCTTCGAGACAGCGTGCGTCCAAGCGCGTGATCGCCACATACAGAATCTTCTCGTCGGGAGAGAACGCCAGCCCGTTGGGGTACTCAGTTTCGGTTGTGCCCACAGATTGGCTACCGTTAGGCGCGATTAGGTGCACGCCGCTGTAATCTAACTCTCGTTCGGCCTCGCTCAGGCGTCCGCCAGGGTCTGTAAAGTAAAGGGTTCCATCCGAACGACCAACGATGTCGTTGGGGCGGTTCAGACGTTTACCATCCGCGTGGGTAGCGATGGCGGTGTAGGAACCGTCGCTTTGCTGGCGCATTATCTGCCTGTTATCACTCTCGCAGATCACCAGATGGCCTTGCTTGTCGAAGGTCATGCCATTGGTGCCAAAGCTGGGATTCCGGTAGGTCTCAAGATGTCCGCTGGCGGACATCTTGTGTATCTGCAGCTTCTGGATGTCCACGAACAACCAATGGCCGTCCGGGTGCCACAGTGGCCCTTCTGTAAATCCAAAGCCGCTGGCCAGACTCTTGGCAGGGGAGTCGGTGATATTGGCGATCTGGTCGGACATGGTCGCTCTCCCTTTCTTAAAATATAGCGATTAAAACAGAAGGCAGTATGCGCATCTACTCTAGATGAGACAGATATTGCTCTTCAAAGTCCATACCGGCCGTG
>CAJWGH010000153.1 GCA_913031095.1 uncultured Chloroflexota bacterium
AACTGGATCAAGGTCCCCAAGCCTATAAGTTTTCTACGGGAGACCTCCCAAAGCCTGCGTCGACTGCTGGACGGAGAATCGGTCTGCTTTGCTGAATACCCGGCATTGTTGGAGTATTTCAATTTTAATCCTAAGGCGGCGTTCAAGTTAAACTTCAGGCCTAAGTCGCCGGTGCTCCAATACTGTGGCGGAAACGGCCCATTAGGGTTGGCCGTGGGAGGCCAGTACATGGAAGGGCTTATATTTGGCGGGCATTACATGGCGGCCCTGCTGACAGGGCGGGTGCCGTCGATGATTCAGGCCTTTGACGATGCTGCGGCTGAAGCAGGCAAGACGAGTTTGGCGCCCAAGATTGCCGAGATCAAGATATCGTTGTCTCGGGACCGAGAAGCGGCCAGGGAGTTCGTCAAGGAAAGCGCCGGCAACCGGGTGTTGAATATGTACCGGCAGGGCTACTCCCATGAGGACATTCAGAACTTGGGCGTTAAGCTTGAGGATGTGGCGAAGCTCGACGAAGCGGATAAGGCCGGGGTTTCACCTAAAGGTTTCGATGCCTTGGTGACCGACGATATGGTCGATGCTATTTTTATCGCTGGCGAGCCCGAGGAATGCCTGGAGCGTATGGTTGAGATTCGAGGTATCGCCGAGTCTCAGGGATTCCACCAGTTGATGTTTTCCGAGCTCGGACCTGATGTTGATGAAGCCTTGAGGTTGTTGGTGGACGAGATAATTCCTTCCCTGTAACTGAGATTCCATCTGCAGAATCTATTCCTCAGAAACCAACTCCCGTTATCGCCGTTGGATAATTACGCGACAAACCTGATATTCTTCGGCTATAACGATGCCATCGTTATTTGGTCGTAGATGCCACTCTAGGTTTAAAGAAAAGATGGGATACGACTGCGAGTCGTCGCCGAAGGAGACCAACATTGGTAACCGTATCATCGGTAGCAACTTTTCCGGAAGAACGGGAGGCGAAACGGCGAGCGCTATTGGACAAGGTAGAAAGCTTGCGCGGCGTGATTGTGGCTGGTGAAGACTCGGCTGAGGTCACAGGCACGCTACCCCAAGCAACGGTCGACGCCATTCATGAAGCCGGACTATTCGCATATAAGTCAGCCCGGGTGTTGGGCGGTGCTGAGGCGGACGCCATGACGCAATTGGAGGTGGTGGAGGCCGCCAGCCGAATTGACGCGGCAGCCGGCTGGAGCATCATGATTGGTTCAGGGACGTTATCCGGAATGGCTGCTTTCCTTTGCGATGAAGCCATCAGCGAGATCTTTGTTGATGGAATGTTCCCGAGAGCGTCAGGAGCAGCGGCCCCTTCTGGGGAAGCGACTATCGTTGAAGGCGGATATAAGGTCACCGGCCAGTGGGCCTTCGCCAGTGGCATCCGTCATTCTCACTACCTGGCCATGGGAGCTATGGTGGTTGGCGACCCGGACGGACCTAAGCAGATCCGCGTGGTGGCGCCGACTTCCCAAGCAACTATCCACGATAATTGGGAAGTGATGGGGCTACGCGGCACAGGAAGCTGTGATTTTTCTTTGCACGACGTTTTCATTCCAGAACGATTTACCTGGGGAGGGGCTGAAGCTAGACCTCTGCGCGGCGGAGCCAACTTCTTCTTGGGCCGACCAGGTATGCAGACAACGGGCCATTGCGGAGTGGCCCTTGGTATCGCCCGCCGGGCATTGGATGAGATAGCCGAACTGGCCAAAAATAAGAAGCGTGGCTACCGGGGAACGGAGGCACTGATTGCCGACCGGGGCTCCTTCCAAAGGTTCTTAGGTGAGTCCGACCTCCGGCTGCGAGCGGCCAAATTCCTGTGTCTTGAGACTTTGGAGGAAGCTTGGGAATTAGTTGCCCAAGAGATCACGCCGCCGCCCGAGTTGCAGGTGCGGTTGCGGGCCTCAGGAACTTACGCCACCGAGGAGGCCTCAGACATCGTCTCCCAGGCGTTCAGGTTCGGGGGCGGGTCTGCGCTGTTCAATTCTCACGTATTGCAGAAATGCCTACGTGATATCCACGGCGCTGCCCAACACAACATGGTCAGTGACCGTGCTTATGAGAACCACGGTCAGTTCTTACTGGGTTTTCCAGGCGCCAATCCAATGGGTTAGCCGCTCATTGCTGTAAGCAGGAAAGTAGAAGGGCACCGCATCTGGATCCATCATAGTCGCCATCGTTCCGCAGTTCGCTGCTGAAGGAGCAGCGTCGGGAGTTGTTGTTGGCTTGCGACTGGTATCGTCTCCCTAAGTTCCCATAGGGTGCAGACCGACTTGAGGGATGACTCCTGAGCGACGGTTCCAGCTGCCGGGACTGGTGATGTAAAATTGATGGTATGAAGACTTGACCGCCTCACGACGGCCAACCGACAGCGTTGAGTTGGCCTGGCATGGGCCTTAGACTTTAGGGACGACGTCGGTGGCGAAGTCTTCCATATCCCTCAACATGGCGTCCAGACTGTTGGCCAGCCCGGCGACACCGTGGAAACTCGGAACCAGGTTGGTGACCCCCAAGTCTTGGAATTGACGTATGTCAGATGCGATGTGGTCTGCAGTGCCGATGAATGCCATGCGACCTCTGCTGGATGTTCCGCTACCCTTCTGTAGGTCGTAGCCCAGCATCCGGCTGGTCACTTCTAACGAACCGACCGGGCGTCCCGCTCTTTCCAGCTCGACGTCTAACCGCTTGATTCCAACGGTCAGGTCTTCCACCGTTGCGGTGGGGAACCGGTTATTGTTGCCTAGGGGTTGCCACCCGTCGCCGAGTTGAGCTGCCCTGCGAATGGCTCGCCGCCCTTCCCCTCCCACCCAGATGGGCGGGTGAGGCTTCTGGATTGGCTTGGGCAAGAAATCGATATTGGAGAAGCGGCAATACTTGCCGTCGAATCTTGGAGAGTCGCTGGTCCACAGTTCTTTGAACACCTGGATGTATTCGTCGGTGACCGCTCCCCGCTCGGCGAAGGGCTGGGTCTCCAGGGCCTGGAATTCTTCTTCTAGCCAACCCGTACCAACGCCCACCGTGACTCGGCCTCGAGAGAGTACGTCCAACGTTGACAGCATTTTGGCAGTGACCACGGGGCTCCGATGGGGTACGACCATCACGCTGGTTACTAACCTGATGAAGCTGGTCTGACCAGCCAAGAATGCCAGAGTGGTCAACTGTTCCATGGTCTCGCTGTTGTCGGTTCCCGGAAATACCCCAGATGTTGAATACGGGTACTGGGAGGACACGTTTCGGGGCATTACGATGTGGTCTGGGAACATTATGAAATCGTATCCCAACTCTTCGCCCCGTTTCGCGATGACGGAGAGGCTCTCCGGCCGGGTAAGTGGTCCCCGGGATGGCAGCATAAACCCGAAATTCATCGGCTGAGCTCCAGAACCAAGTCGCTGTTAGAACTCAGTGATCAGCACCCACATAGGGCCCTTGCCCACATCGTATACATCCCCGGCGTTCAGCTCGCCGCTTTCTTGGTCTATGCGGTACGAGGCAAGCTTGCCGGTCTCCAGTCCAGCCGCATAGACGAAGCTGCCCTGGGGATCGATGCTAAACGCACGTGGGACCGCTTCGGTGGGGGTCTGGCCTATGGGAGCTAGATAGCTGTTGTTCGGGTTCACCCGGAAGCAAGCGATGCTGTTGTGGCCCCGATTAGGCGCATACAGGAACTTGCCGTTGGGCGTGATTTGAATCTGCGAGCAGGAGTTGTGCCCGTCGTACCCGCTGGGTAATGTGGAGACGGTCTGGACGGGATGCAGGTTGCCCTTATCGGCGTCATAGGTGTAGACCGTAACGCTATTGCCTTGCTCGTTGGACGAGTAGACTATGTTCTTCTCCGGGTGGAAACACAAATGTCGCGGCCCTTCTTCATCTCTGTTGTTTGAGCGAGTAGGAGAAAGGGGCGTGAGCGAGCCCTTTTCTTGGTCAAACTTGAACTGGAAGATGGCGTTCGCGCCGTTCATAGAACCCCGGGCGATATGGGGGACGAACGCGTATTTGTTGGCCGGGTCAGTCTGGATATAGTGGGCT
>CAJWGH010000154.1 GCA_913031095.1 uncultured Chloroflexota bacterium
CCCACCCAGCACAACGAAGTCCAACTCGCTGCCCACCGGCTCGAATTGGTCTCGTATGGACTCGCAGACCTTAACGTACAGCCGCCGCATCTGGCCTTCCCTGATCCGAGTGTAGCGGAGCTGAGACGTGCCACCGGCATGATGCTTTCCCTTAACGTAGCGGGAGTCAGTTTTGGACGTGGACAGGTCGCCACCACGGTACACGGCTACAGAGTACCGACCAAGCCGTACCAAGACAACCCCGACGGTACGCTCTTGGTTCAGCAACGACCAGAGGGGCATTTCGTTCCATTCATCAAACTGCCCACTTTCTGTCACCGGGAACGGTGGCGCGATCACTATAGCCCTATCTCCTGCACGAAAACAGACCAGGCCGCAACCACTTTCCTCGGGAGCCTTGCCCAGCTTGGTTAGCCGTTCCTGCCATTCCAGCGATCCTACAGTCTCACCGGGTCTCAGGTAAAGAGACGACACGGCTTCACCTTCAGAAGGCTTCCGCACGTCCAAGAGATTGCGCAGCCTGTCTATGGTTAGCCAATCTCCATTGAGCCCTGCGGCAGGCGCGGCTGTCCTGTTTTTTGATTGTGTCATCGTATCTAAGAAAATTGTACCACCATGGATTCTTACTTCCCTGGAGTATCTAAAGGCCTTAGAATGGCCCTAGCAACTCCTTAGAGGAAACGATGACATCACTTGAGGACATGTCCCCGCTCCAACGCCAGGCACGGGCACTTGAACGGTTGGACACGGGCCACAAAGAACTCCACACGTCACTAGAAGGCATCGACTCAGAAGACGCATTTCTAGGCTCGAGGTGGTCAGTGTGGGAGGTTATGAACCATCTAGACACAACGAAGTTCGTGGAAGCTCTGGAGGATATAGCTACGGGCAAGAAAGACATGCTGCCTCCGTTCAGCAGCCGCAAGGCCAAACTCGAATCAGACCTCGCCCGCCTGGACGAAAATTACCTGCGGTTCCGCGCTTTAGTCGAGGGGCTAACCGAAGAGCAGATGGCCAAGCCTGTCACGGAACCCAACCCGCACAACAATTTCCCTGGCCTGACCTTGCTAGAACTGATCGAGCGGTCTTCCGGCCATGAGTCTACCCACTCCCGCCAGATAGTGGAGACTCGCAAGTATGTGGAGGCGTTCGCCGCCAAAGAGCGGGCGGTAACCTTCATAGTTCTAGACCCAGAACGCCCATCCAACCTTGGAGTCTCCAGCATGGGTCTCATGAAACATGCTGACTACATAGCAGGTACACCGGAGGCCCTGGACGCCGTGCGCAGCTTGTCTAGCGGCGCGGAGTTGGAACTGAACGGTAGGAACACCGATGAGATCGTATCAAGGCTGGGCCGAGACACTCGCGCCGGGCTCTGGACCGTGGTCTGCACCATCGGCAGTCCCTCCGAGTCCCACGCAGAGTTATTGAAAGCCGCTGAAGAACACTGTGACAAAGTGGCGATCCAGCAGGCCAGCGCATAGCCCTCGCCCGTTTGCCCCATATAGTCGGTTTTGCTACACTGACGCCTAACTTTACGCCCGCCTTGAATCGAAGCAGGGCGAGCGGCACAACAGTAACCAACCTAAGAGGAGCCTCAATGATCTACGAAGTGCGTACCTACACTCTGAAGCCTGGCAGCGTGGCCAAATTCGAAGAGAACTTCGCCACCGCCCTGCCTCACCGCGAGAAGTACTCCAAGCTAGGAGCATTCTGGCATACCGAAATCGGTCCGTTGAACCAAGTGATTCATGTGTGGCCCTACGAGAGCGTGGAAGAACGCAATTCAATCCGTGAAGAGGCGGGCAAGGATCCTAATTGGCCCCCAGCTAACGACCCGGATATGTATGTCAGCATGAACTCGGAGATCTTCATCCCCGCGCCATTCATGCGCCCTCTAGGCGGGGACCAGGCGTTGGGCAATCTCTATGAGATGCGCTCCTACACCTACAAGACCGGCAGTATCGGAAAGGTAATCGACATCTGGGCCGAA
Source organism: uncultured Chloroflexota bacterium (assembly GCA_913031095.1). The sequence goes on from CAJWGH010000154.1 coordinate 1,994, forward strand.
GCCGTCCCCGCCAGGGAAGAATTTTCCCCTTTGGCCGCCGCGATGTACACAGATGTCGGCGGACTAAACAAGTGGGTCCACATCTGGCCATACGAGGACTTGGAACAGCGAAACAAGATTCGTGCCGAAGCCGTGAAGACTCCATCTTGGCCGCCGCCCACACGCGAGTTCTTGGTGAGCCAAGAGAATAAGATTATGGTTCCCTCGTCTTTCTCCCCGATGCACTAGTGGCGCAGCTGGCTCAGACGGGGTTTTAATCGGACGATCAGTGTAGCGACATCATAAGGTTCTGCCAGCGAGTTTAGGCAGTCATTATTTCGCTATTTTGGCGAAGGCCTGAAAACAGATTAGTTACGTCGGCCGGGCAACAGCGCCGAATAACGGCCTGGATTTCAGCCTTCGCTAAGACGGCAGCCCATCAGATTACATGCAAAAAATATCCGAACAACTCGAAGAACTGGTCACGGCCAACCGGATCTTGGCGCGGGAAGGTGTGGTTGACGCCTTTGGCCATATCAGTATGAGACATCCAGATCGGCCGGACCGGTACATCCTGTCTCAGTCCCGCGCTCCGAACTTGGTAGATATTCCTGACCTGATGGAGTACACCATAGAGGGCGACCCCATCGACCAACAGGGGCGGAACATGTACTCGGAGCGCGCTATTCACGGCGGCATATACGAGGCCAGAGATGATGTGATGGCCATCGTGCATAACCATTCGCCCACTGTGGTGCCATTCACCGTGACCAAAACGCCACTGCGGCCGATTTTCCACCTTGCCGCCATAATCGGACCGGAACTGCCGGTCTGGGATATTCGCCAAAAATTCGGTGACACCGACATGCTGGTCAAGACTATGGACCAGGGTCGGGACTTGGCACGCTGCCTAGGAGATCGGCGCGTCTCTTTGATGCGCGGCCATGGCTGCGTAGTTGCTGGCAGCAACGTCAAAGAAGTAGTTATGGCGTCAGTCTATCTCCAGGTGAACGCCGGACTACTATTGGAGTCCCTCAAGTTGGGCGATGTCGAGTACATGACCACCGGTGAGATTACAGAGATGTCGGCGAGCCAGGTGAACCCGGGGATACAACATAGACCCTGGGAATACTGGGCCAAACGCGCCGGCCGGGACAGGGACGCCTAATGATTCCCCAGGCTGAGCCAGAGATTGTAGAAGAGCTAAAAGCTGCAAACCAGCGGTTCTACGACGCCTTTTCTGATTTGGACATCGCAGGTATGGATCTCGTGTGGGAGAACTCGGAGCGAGCCATGTGTGTCCATCCAGGCTGGTCCCCTCTAATTGGCTGGGAATCAGTCCGTATCAGCTGGGAGCGAATATTCCAGAACACCGCCTTGATGCAATTCCAAGTCCGTTACTTGAACGTGGTGGTCCAGGGAGAATTCGGCTTCGTCACATGCGTCGAGGGCATCACCAGCGTGGTTCAAGGCACCGCCACCAACTTCAGCACCTTCGCCACCAACATATTTGCTCGGTACCCTGATGGCTGGCGCATGGTCGCCCACCACGCCTCACAAGGCGGCTGATACAGCCACACCACCCCTAAAACTCCCTCGCCTGTTTATAACCCGCACATACTTTCCAACGGTCTCGGGCTGCTACCTGATAAAATGGAGCGGTTACCCAACTGCCGTATCAGACCGCTGCTCTACCTACATGCCGCACGGGGCAGTCCCACAGAATTCCAAAAGGACACCAATCATGGCTACAGATTCACCGTCATTGTCAAAGACGGACAGGAACCTTTGGTCGGCGATAGTCTCAGAGGCTTTGGCTCACTTGAAATACAACGCCTACGCTCACCGCGCCCTGGAGGAAGGCCACCCTGAAGTTGCACAAGTATTTCAGGAAGTGGCTGGCGCCGAGACCATCCATGGCATGAACCACCTTCGGGTATCCGGCAGCCTGGGCACAACTGCCGTCAACCTACGCACAGTGACCGAAGGGGAGTCCAAAGAGTACAGCACCATGTACCCCAAGATGATTCAAGAC
>CAJWGH010000155.1 GCA_913031095.1 uncultured Chloroflexota bacterium
CAGACTTCGGGACACCGTCGCTCGCGGGTTGATCTTGCTTGAGGGCCTCAGCCAGCCGTTCAACCTCTTTCTGGTAGGTGACTTTATCGCTCTGTTGCCCAGACAGATCGAAGACAACGTGCTCTGCAGACAGGTTCCGGGCGAAACGCGCCTTAGGATTGGTCAGAGCATCGTCAATCGCGCCGAGATACAAGCTCCACCTTTCAGTGGTCAGCTGCATCTGTTTTGCAGCGGTTATGTCGTTCAACAATGACTCGACCTCCAAGGAAGCGACCGACCCGAGAATCACCATCTTGTCGTAGTCCCTCAGCCAGCGCTCAATCTCCTCTTGGTCGGAAGCGCTGTGCCTGTCTACCAGAGCATTGCCGCGCACCTCTTGTGAAAACACCCAACAGCGCACGCCAAGTGCTCTCAGGTCATCGCGTAGCTGTTTGGCGATCTGCTGGTCTCCGTCTATACAAGAGATGAAAACCTCCCTCAAGCTGGTGGTGTCTAAGCTTGCTGTTGGCAAGAATCCGTTGGCAGCAACGGGCAAACCAGCTCCCATCAAAAACGCCTCAGAGATCGTTCCTTTGGATCGGAAGAGCGAGTCAAGGCCGATGGTACTCGGTGCGTCGTGCCTGACCTGATCTAAGCCTTTTATCTTACTCATATCGCAATCTTGGAAGATAGAGTATCCAAATAGGCTGCCGGTCATGTCGGTCCCTGTGAAGTCCACTCCCCAGAACTGAGTCTGGAAGAAATCAGTATCAGCGCATTTAGCGTTAGTCATATTCGCTTTGACTAGTGAAGCACCAGCCAGGCTGGCCCCAGTGAGGTCGGCATCTGTCAGGTTGGCCCCACCCAGGCTAACCCTGGACAGATTGGCGTTCACCAATTTAGCGCCGGTGAGATTCGCCTCAGAAAGCACGGCCCGGTCCAGGTCGGATCCGGACAAGTCGGCACCACGCAAGTCTGCGCCACGGAGGTTCGCCCCATTCAGCCGGGCCCGGGTAATGTTGGTCTCCCGGAGGTTGGCGTGGTAGAGGTGACAGGGATTCATGTAGCAGCCGGACAGATTCGCCCTCTGCAACACCGCGCCCATCAGATCTGAATTCCGGACATCAGATCCGCTTATGTCCACTTGAGGCGCCCTAACATAGCTCATGTAGGCCGCGTTCAAGTCCAGGGCGTCGTCGGGATTGGCTTCCCGCCAGCGGGCTACGTGGTCACGGCCTCGCTTAACGAGTTGAACATGCTCCATATTCGCCATGGTGTTTGCTCCAGAACAGTTTCAGATTGGGCCGGGTCGGGCCGTACCTGGCAGGCGAACTTAGCCGCCGATCTTTATGATTGCACGTTTGTGGGTCCCTTCACCAATCTTACGACCAGCATCGAAAGCCGTCACCTGGAACGTCAGTCGGTTCCGATCGATCTCGACCAACTCCGCATGAGCGGTGATGGTCGCGCCGATGTCGGCGGCAGCCAGGTGCCGAATATTTACTTCTATACCCACCGAGACTTCCCCTGTTTGCAGATGATCGCTTACTCCTTCCGAAGCCGCTTGCTCCATCAATTGAATCATCGAAGGAGTGCTGAACTTGCTTACATGGGGAGCCACATTGTGCTGACAGACTAAGACTTCTTTTTGGCCTTTTAATCCTGGGTTGATACCGGGACTTGCCATGCTGCATGGCCTCCAAATCTACTCTTTCGGCCCGTCACTGGTTCTTGCTTCGGACGTGCGCCCACACATGATAGCAGATAGTCCACCAGGCGCAATCTACTCCCCGGATTTCAGTCCATAGATAACTAGAGTCGAACCCTACCCGCGATCCAATGCCGTAAGCACTATAATGTTTGGTGAGATTGAGAAACCACCCCTTCCAGCCAAGGGACCTACACATGCCGAACAAGCGAGACTTTCTGTCGGTCACCGATATCAGTCCGAGCGAGACCATGATGCTATTGGACCGTGCCCATAGCAACAAATCGCGCTCAAAAACGTACGTTGAGAACGACGGCAAACCCCTGGAAGGCAAGTCTATTGCCATTTTATTCGACAAGCCGTCCTTACGCACCCGCGTCAGTTTCCAGGTGGGTATCGAGCAACTGGGAGGGTTTTCGGTCTTCCTGGGGCAGCAGGAAGTGGGCCTTGGCGACCGCGAGCCAACATCCGACGTTGCCAAAGTGTTATCAGGTTACGTGGACTGCATCGTGGCACGGCTATCAGACCACCAACTGTTGGTAGACCTGGCCAAATATGCCAGCGTACCGGTAGTGAACGCCCTTTCTGACTTGGAACACCCCTGCCAGATCATGGCTGACCTACTCACCATCTATGAACGCAAGAAACCGCTTGATGGGCTCAGCCTCGCTTACGTGGGCGATGGCAACAACGTTGCGCGAAGCCTCTGCCTAGCGTTGCCAGCTGTTGGCATGAATTTCACCAGCGCCTCTCCCAAGGGATATAATCTTGATGAATCATCGGTCCGGGAAGCGCAAGCACGCGCCAAAAACCCTCTGAGAGCAAAGAAATCCGTCCAAGTCAGAACAGTCACAGATCCGGTAGAAGCGGTTTGCGGGGCTGATGTGGTATATACGGATGTCTGGGCCAGCATGGGGCAGGAATCAGAAACCAGTGTGCGCCAGTCTGCTTTCAATGGCTACACCGTGGACCCCGATCTCATGAGCAAAGCCAATGTCGACGCGTTGTTCATGCACGATATGCCAGCCCATTACGGAGAAGAAGTCCCACCTGGCATGCTGGACCATCCACAATCAGTGGCGTTTCCTCAAGCTCACAACCGCCTGTATGCCCAGAAAACAATCTTAGAATTTCTGCTAACCGGGAACTGAAGTCGACAAAGAAGAATCCAAGCCGCGAGCTAGACTTAGTTTGGTGTTGAATTGGCAATCCCAATAGTCGCTATCATCGGCCGACCCAACGTCGGCAAATCATCTCTCTTCAACCGCATTATCGGCCGCCGGCACGCCATCGTCAGCGAAGTAGCGGGCACTACCCGTGATCGCCTGATGGCCGATGCCTGGTGGGACGATTACCATTTCATCCTGTTGGACACCGGCGGACTTGAGGCCCATCCAGAAGGTGTCATCAGACAATTGGTCCAAGAACAAGCCGAGATGGCTGTGGCTGACGCCGATGTGATCATACTGATGACAGACGTGGTCGACGGCATGACTCCCTCTGACATAGAGGCCGCTGAGTTGCTGCGCTCCACCAAGAAACCAGTGGTCTTGGCCGTCAACAAAGTCGACAACGACACGCGAGAGTTTGGCGCGCCTGAGTTTTACGGTCTGGGCATGGGCGAACCGGAACCCATCAGCGCCTTCCACAACTACGGTATCCACAGCCTCATGGAACGGGTTATCTCCCATATGGAACCTGATCCATCTGGTCCAGAAGAGGAGATGGAAGAACTGGATGATTCAGCGCCCACATATAATCAAGGAGCGCTCAATCTTGCAATCGTCGGACGAACTAATGTGGGTAAATCGAGCCTGTTGAACGCTATCTTAGGCGCGGACCGGTCCATCGTAAGCGAGGTCGCCGGTACCACTAGGGACGCACTTGACACTCAGATCAGATACAACGGCCGCGATATTGTGGTCATCGACACAGCCGGTATCCGACGCCCCGGTCAGGTGGAAAAGGGCATCGAGAAATACAGTGTGATCAGGGCGGTTGGAGCGGTGAACCGCAGCGACATAACCCTATTAGTGACCGACGCTTCCGAGTTGGCCACGGCCCAAGACGCCCATATCGCCGGGTTAGCCTGGGAGATATGCCGAGGGCTAATCGTGGTGATAAACAAATGGGACCTTTTCGCCGATGAAGGCGCTGGCGCCCGTTACCACGCCGCCGCCATGATTCGCGACCGGCTGCATTTCATGCCATACGTTCCCATCATCTTCACCTCAGCCCTAGAAGGCGAAGGCATCAAAACATTGATGGAAAATGCCCAAGACCTCTGGCTAGAACGCATGCGCCTGGTGCGCTCA
>CAJWGH010000156.1 GCA_913031095.1 uncultured Chloroflexota bacterium
CGGCGGGGTAAGTAGTGAAGTTTGTGCCGCAGTAGGAGTTTCTCCGGTGGTGGACATCTCTTGGGCCGTCGGGCGAGAAGACCTGGCGCCCGTCCTAGGGGAAAACCCATCTCCTGAGGCGATTAGGGCCGCCAGCCCTCTTGAGAATGTGCAAGAGGATAATCCCCCAACTCTTCTGATTCACGGCACTTCGGATAGTCGGGTCCACCACTCAATGACCGTAAGCATGTACCAGAGGTTGGAGCAGGCTGGAATCCCAGCGGACCTGCACCTATATGCGGGGCAGGACCACTCCTTCGACGCTGACCCCAGATTTTCCCAAGCGATTGTTGAGGCGATCGACCTTTTCATATCCAGATTTGTCTCGATCAAAGACTAAATCCTAAAAAGAGAGAGCGTAATGGCAACTACCCAGTACAGCCTTGAATACTACTTTGACGCCGCCCATGAGTTGGCCGATAAAGTGGCAGCCAGGGCGGACCAGATCGATGAGCAGCGGCAGATTCCTGCTGAACTAGCAGCCGAGTTAGCCGATAAGGGTTTCTTCCGGCTTCTGCAGCCCAGGTCATCGGGAGGCGCACAACTGGAGCACCCAGATTTCCTGAAAATTCTCGAGATATTCGCCGACGCCGACGGCAGCACCGGCTGGTGCATCAACCAGAACAACGTCCACGCTACCAATATCATGCGAATGACGCCCGAGGCAGCCAAGGAGATATATTCCGATGACCATGCGGTAGTGACCAACGGCCCACCCACCTCCGCGGTCAAGGCCGTCCCTTGTGACGCCGGCTATCGGCTGAGCGGACGCTGGAACTTCAGCAGCGGCATTACTCATGCGACATGGGTAGCGGCAAGGGCGCCTATCGTGCGAGATGGTTTGGAGGAGTACCGGATTCTACTGATTCCCAAGGACGAAGTGACATTTGTGGATTTTTGGCCGGTCCATGGTCTGAGGGGCACGGCCAGCTTTAGTTTTGAAGTGGATGACCTGTTTGTTCCAGAGCACAGGGTGTACGACCCGAGTGGTATACCTCGCGAGGAAGGCCCGGTGTTCAGTATTCCAACCACACTTTTGTTTGCGACCGGTTTTTCAACTGTGGCCCTTAGCATTGCCAAAGCCAGCTTGGATATAGCTATGGACCTGGCAGGAAGCAAAGTACCGGGCCGGGCGACTAGGCTTCTCAAGGACGAGACCACGACCCAGAGAATCATCGGCGAGGCTGAGGCGGTCAGGCTCTCCGCCAAGGCATTCCTCAAAGAGGCCCATGGATCGGTTTGGGAGACAGTGACCGGGAAAGAACCTTTGACTACCGAGAAGAGGGTCATGTTGCGGTTGGCGGCCACATTTGGCATACAGAAGGCCAAGGAGGTCGTTGATACGGCCTACAACCTGTGTGGATCCAATGCCATCTTGGACACGAATCCGATACTTCGCCGGTTCCAAGACATACACGTGGTCTCTCAGCATATTCAGGGCAGATCCACTCATTTTGAGACTGCGGGCCAGTTCTTTATGGGGATGGACCCTGAAGGCAATTTCTGAGTAAATAAGACTGACGGTTCTGGAAACACACGCCAGTGAGATACCTGCCCCAGTTAAAAGAGATTGTCTGATTAACTTTCTAAGATAATCTCTCCGCTGCGGCCGCCTCTTTTTTCGACCAGGCGGACGGCCTCGATTCGCATACCGCGGTCAACCGATTTGCACATGTCGTAGAGCGTCAGCGCAGCAACCGTCACTGCCGTTAGCGCTTCCATCTCAACCCCGGTTCGCGCGGTGGTTCGCGCGGTCGCGGTGACGTTGATACGGCATTCTGCATCGTCCAATGCCAGTTCTACCTCCACTTTGTCTAACGGCAACGGATGGCAGAGGGGTATAAGCTCTGACGTCTTCTTTGCGCCCATTATGCCTGCTAATTGGGCGATTGTCAGAACGTCGCCCTTCTTCATCAATCCTTCTTTGATCAGCCGCAGGGTCTCCGGCTGTATGGAAATGTGTCCCCGGGCAACGGCCTCTCGGCTGGTGACATCTTTATCGCCCACATCGACCATCTTTGCGTTGCCCTGGTCATCCAGGTGGGTTAGGTGAAGGTCAGGATCGTTGTTAGTGGTGGACATAAGTTGGGTTACTCCTAGGCCCTATGACGAGCTCAGGACGAATGGTTACTTGGCGGTGCCAGCCTCTTTGGTAGCCAAGGAATCGGCCAGTTCGTTGCCGAGGTCGCCGCTATGGCCTCGCACCCAGCGCCAGGAAACGTCACGGCTCCGGACGAGGGCGTCAAGGCGCTCCCAGAGGTCATGGTTGGCCTTACGTTTCCAGCCTTTGGTCATAGTGTTGACCACGTAAGTACTGTCTGAACTGATCAACACTTTGGCCGAATGATCGACAGCTTCCAGTCCTTTGATGACGGCTGTCATCTCCATGCGGTTGTTGGTTGTCTGGGGTTCCCCGCCGGAGAGCCGAATTTGGTTGCCGTTCTGTTCGATGACCGCGCCCCAGCCACCTTGTCCCGGGTTGCCTTTGCATGCGCCGTCGGTGTGTATGACTATATCGTTATTCTGCATAAGGGCTGTCAGCTAACCGCCTATCTGGTACATCTCGATCTTTCTTGGCGCGCCTGGTTCGCTGGGGTAAGCGGCTCGTTCCTCCGAGTACCTGTCGGAGCGAGCGGTCCAGATACCTGTGATGGTGTCTCTAAGTTCGTCGTTGGATGCTCCGGCCCGCATCGGTTCCATCAGGCTAACTCCGTCGCTAGCGAAGAGGCAGGTGAAAATCTTGCCGTCGGTGGACAATCGTACTCGAGTACAGTTGCCACAGAACGGCTTGGTAACTGATGCGATGACACCGATCTCGCCGCTGCCGTCCTTATAACGGTATCTTGTGGCGACTTCGCCTTGATAGTTGCTTTCGGCGGGTTCTAGGGGCATTTCGGAATCGATGCGAGTGATGATCTCCTCAGCAGGCACCACGTGCTCTGACTGCCACCCGTTGCGGTTTCCAACGTCCATGTATTCGATATAGCGGACGATATGTCCGGTGCCCTTGAAGTGGCGGGCGAGATCGACGATGGTATGGTCGTTGACGTCCTTCTGCACAACGCAATTGATCTTGATAGGCGAGAGACCCACATCAGAAGCAACTTCGATGCTTTCCAGAACCCGATCAGGGGTGAAGCCGCGGCCGTTCATAGCCTTGAAGACCTCGTCATCCAGGCTGTCCAAGCTGATGGTGATACGTGAGAGTCCGGCATCCTTCAGCGGTTGGGCGAACTGGCTGAGAAGATAGCCGTTGGTGGTTAAGGTCAGGTCGTCTATGCCATCTATGCTGTTCAGCATGCCCAGTAATTGGGGTAAGTCATTTCTCAGTAGGGGTTCGCCGCCGGTGACGCGCAGTTTCTCTATTCCGAGCTCGGCGAAGATACCGATTAGCCGGGTCAGCTCTTCAAAGGTCAGGATTTCAGCCCGGGGCAAGAACTCATAGGCCTCGCCATAGATCTCGGAGGGCATGCAGTAGGGGCACCGGAAATTGCACCGGTCGGTGACGGATATGCGGAGATCCCGCATAGGCCTGCCGAATGTATCAGTGAGCATTTGGGTCTATCAGATACCAGTATTCAGGGTTTTCAGGGCTTCGACCGCTATTTCAGCGGCTTTGGCGCGGTGGCTAATCTGGTTTTTCACTCTTGGGGGAAGTTGGGCAGCGGTCTGGTTATATTCTGGCAAATAGAACACCGGGTCGTAGCCGAAACCGTTCTCCCCTTGAGGGTCGTATTGTATCATTCCGGCCACGAAGCCCTCGGCTTGGGTGACGAGAGTGGATTCATTGCTAGCAGGAGTGTGAAATCCTTCCTGGCCCCATTTTGTTGTAAGACAGGAAGAGCTTCCCTTTTTTGCAAAAGGGTTCGGGAGAGAAGGGCCGGTACCCGAGGGTTCAGCGATAGCAATCACACACTGGAATCGTGCGCCACGCTCTTCCCATGGC
>CAJWGH010000157.1 GCA_913031095.1 uncultured Chloroflexota bacterium
ACTCATAGCGCCATATCGTTGGTAGCATCAATCCCATCACTTTGGCCATATCATCTACTTTGATCATAGGGCGTTAGGTAGCGCACATCGGTAATACTTTCTCTAGGGTGATGGAAACGGTTAATCACCGTCTGCGATGATTACCGCGCTGTCAGCGGAATCGAATCGCTGTTTAATCACAGCTTGATATTCGGGCGAATCATAGAACTTTTTGGCTAGTTCATAGGTCTCGAATTCTACGACTACGACACCGGAAGGTTGCCAATCACCGTCTAGGGTTTCAACGTTCCGGCTATTAAGGAGGAACTTGGCTCCATATTGGGTGAAAGAAGCGCTGGCAGACTTCTGATATGCGGCGAAGGCATCGGGGTCGTTGATGCTATTTAAAGTTGCAATGATATAACCGGGCATGGTAGGTCTCCTGCTGGCATTCCTAAATCTTAGACTGGATGATACTAATGGAAAGGGGCTTCGTCGTCGAATTCCGATATGCCGGAAATTATGGTCCAAAATTCGAGGCTAAATCTGATGTTGTCGAAGAAGAACTCGACGAGCAAGAGTCTAGCTACCAATCGTTTTCCATAGCCACGCGACCGGGCGTATTGAATACGCGTTCCGTATCTGGAGTTAAATGACTGATGAAATCCTGAAACTCCTGACTGAACGCGTGTCGTCGTTCTTGGTACCATTGCATATGACCGGGGTACAACAAATCCCCCCTCATTTGCCATTCGTATCCAGTCCACATAGCTGATTCCATCGAACCAACCATGTGCTGATAGTGGAGCTGCTCGCAGGTCTTAAACAGGTTAAACAACATGACTCCTAAGTGAGATCTCTCTCGTTGATTTGACAGGTTCTCCAATCCTTGTATATTCGATGTTGAATTTTAGTTGGCGCTACTTGGTTTATGGCCGGAATTAGGAACTGTCTACTTAAGGGAGATACGAGCCTCGGATACGAAGGCTAACGCTTGAAAGTGGGGAGGCCCAGAAGAACTGGTCCAGAGTTCCGTCTTAACGTTTAACGAATAATCAGGAGCGAAAATGCCCAAGATAATCCCGGTTCCCGATGAGTTGAGCAAGCCCTTTTGGGACGCGGTCAACGAGGAACGGCTGCTGCTGCAAAATTGTACTGTTTGCGACAAGCTACAATACCCGCCACGAAAAGCATGCTTGTCCTGCGGGTCCGCAGAGAGGCTGGAATGGAAAGATGTGGAAGGGAGAGGTCACGTATCTACCTATATCGTGATAGAGGATGGCCGGCTGAACCGGCGTATGCCTGATCAGCCCTATAACTTGGCTCTAATAACCTTAGATCAGGACCCGAGCATCAATTTTTACTCCAACCTTCCCGGAGTTCCACCTTACAAAGTTCCAGTGGGGGCCGCTGTCCAAGTGATTTTTGAAGAGGTTGGGCCAGGCCAGTTGATCCACGAATGGCAGGTGGTGGGGTAACCAACCGACCAGTTCAATAGATTTGTGTAATTAGAATAGGTGAGTGATGGCTACGCAAACTCCATATGGGTGGCGGAGAGATACAGACGGCATGGGTGTCTGGGAACACCGGGGCAAAGTAGCGGTGGCTGGATTCGGTCATTCCCCCGTTGACCGACGCTGGGATGAGACATCCATGGATAAAACCCTGGGCGCATACTCTATGCTTGCCTGTGAGCTGGCGATGGAGGACGCGGGAGTTACCCCAGACCAGATCGATGGGGTCATCTGCTGCGAGAGTCATATCGCTGGCAACAGTGGAGGCTCCTCGTCCACTTGGGCACCGCGGCCCTATTTCGACTCTCCCTACGAGTCTGAATGGGGTCTTACCTTGATAAATGCTGATTGGCTCGTCAAACAGATGGAGTTGCCTAACGTAAAATACACCCCGTCCAACGTACCCACCATTGGAGAAATGATGGGTCTTGCCGCCCAGGCCGTAGCCGATGGGCTTTGCACTACCTGTTTGGTGATATACCCAACAGGGAACCTCGAAGGCAGGTATCGCCGCGGCGGAGAGAACGCGGAGGACTACGCAAAAGAAGCCCGGCAATGGACGGTCCCCTGGGGGAACCACGGAGGGAACGACTTCATCAACATCTTCCCTCACAATCAGTATTGCCTAAAATACGGCGGAACCCACGACGACCTAGCCCCTTTTGTGATTAACCAACACCGAAACGGACTTTTGACCCCGTGGGGATACAACGCCTCCAGCGGGATGGTTCAACTCACCGAGGAGGATTACGTGAATTCAAGGTTTATCCTTAATCCACTCCGGATATTTGATTGTGACAGGCCGGTCAACGCCTCGGCTGCCTATCTGGTCACTACTGCCGAGCGCGCCCAGGATATGAAGCAACCACCCGTGTATGTACTCAACCATTCCCAGCACAATTTCCCGCAGCGCACTACCCAACCGGATTTAGACGAGATAGAAGACTGGACGGACCGCGCCGCCCGGAGAATGTATGAGGGTGCCGGGCTCAGTCCCGCAGATGTTGATATTTTCAACCCTTATGATGGTTACGCTACGATGACCCAGTTTTTTCTGGAGGCCTTCCAGTGGCACGGTGTAAAGAGAGGAGATGCTTTTGCCTTTTACGCGGACGATATTAGGGTTGAGGGTCCGCATCCTTTCAGCTCTAGCGGCGGCAATCTAGGCAACGGCCGTACCCGGACTGCGATGTATACCGATAGTATCGAACAGCTTCGAGGATCGGCCGGCCCACGGCAGGTAAAAGTGCGGGCTGAAACCGCGTTGGCGGCCTTCACTACACCCAGTAGTGGCGGCTGGATGATGTTCGGCAAGCACCCCAGCTAAATAATTTCATCCACCAGCCTTTTACGGGAAATAGTCATCACTACAATACCCTTTCCCATCGGAATTGGGATTTCCTGTTTCGGGTCGTTGATCAGGGACAGAGAACCAGTACAAGTTTGAAATCCTCCTTTCGGGTATGGACAGGCACAAGGGCTTGTGATCAACTTCCCTTATTCAACGTTTCTTCTAGCTTATGAGAGGCGATATGCCGGAAAATCGAGTTCTTGAAGGTGTTCGCGTCCTCACTTTGGAACAGGTCCACGCGCTGCCTTGGGGAACCTCGTTCCTGGCTGATCTGGGTGCCCAGGTCATCCGCGTGGAAAGCTTGGTTCATCTCCAAGACCGCAAAGCAGGGCCGTTCCCGGGCGGCAAGCCTTCCCGGGAATGGTGGAACGAAGGGGGCAATCTGGCTTACTTTGGCACTCGCAACAAGCAGAGTATCTGTCTGGAAGTGGCCACCCCCCAAGGAAAAGAGGTTTTTCTCAAGCTGGCTCGAAATTGCGACATCGTTACCGATAACTTCCGGCCGGGCACCATGGAGCGGTTTGGCTTTGATCACGAGAGTCTGGCCAAGCTGAATCCGAAGATCATCACCTTGAGCTCCACGGCCTATGGCTATACCGGACCGTGGCGAAGGGCCGGCTCCCGAGCCCGCACTGTGGATGCTTCCTGCGGCATGTCTTACCTCACCGGTTACGAAAATGGCCCGTCTTATCGGGCCAGCAATAACTACATGGACCACTCAGTGGGCAACAACGTAGCCTATGCTCTGTTGCTGGCGTTGTATCAACGCAACAAGACAGGAAAAGGAATGCGCATCGACCTTACCATGCAGGAAACCGGGGTATCGGCCATCGGCCCCGCGATTTTGGAAACCCAGCGTGGAATCACTCGTTCTCGTCTGGGTTGCGGCCATCTGTGGAAGTCGCCCCACAACGTCTTCCCTTGTCGCGGTTCTGACCGTTGGATAGCCATCGCAGTGTCTACCGATGAGGAATGGCAGGGGCTAAGACAGGCCATGGATGAGCCTCTCTGGGCAACCGATCCTCGCTTCGACACGGCCCAAGGCCGCTGGCGCCACCGCCACCGCTTGGGCGAGTTTTTGTCAGAGTGGACCCAAACTAAAGACGATCAAGAGTTGATGAACCACCTCCAA
>CAJWGH010000158.1 GCA_913031095.1 uncultured Chloroflexota bacterium
ATTTGGTCTTCAGAACGCAGAACTAGCAGCTGAAAAACTGGCTCTGGACAACGTCCGGGGCCAGTTTTTCATTTCCAGATCTGACCGGAAAACGGTGAGGCCGATTTTGGTTTACATCTGGGGAAGGCCACCGTAAGATGGGTTGAAACACACCAGTCTAATCGGCCGAGGTTTTCTCCAGATGGTAACCATCTCCTTTGAAAAACACACATTGTCCAATGGCTTGGACGTGATACTCCATGAAGACCACACGATTCCAGTTGTTGCCGTAAATGTCTGGTATCACGTGGGTTCCAAAGACGAAGAGATCGGGCGCACCGGGTTTGCCCATTTGTTCGAACATGTGATGTTCGAAGGCTCAAAACACCACAATAGCAGCCACTTTGAGCCCCTTCAAAAAGCCGGCGCTAACCTGAACGGTTCCACTACCCCGGACCGCACCAACTACTGGGAAGACGTCCCCACCAACTACATGGACCTCGCCCTCTGGTTGGAAGCAGACCGCATGGGTTATCTGCTGGATGCCTTAGATCAACAGCGCTTTGATATCCAACGGGACGTGGTGAAGAACGAACGCCGCCAGTCCTATGAGAATCGCCCTTATGGTATGGCTAGTTGGCACCTGCAAGAGGCGTTATATCCAATGCCCCATCCTTACCACTGGATGACTATTGGTTCTCAAGAAGACCTGGATGCCGCTGAGTTGGATGACATCAAAGACTTCTTCAAGCGGTTCTATTCCCCTACTAATGCCAGTTTGGCCATCGCAGGTGACATCAAAATGGGCGAAGCGCTGGAACTGGTCAACCGATACTTCGGTGACCTGCCGCCGGGCGAGTCGGTGCCCCGTAAAGGACGCCATGACTCGGGTCTTAGGGGCCGCATCGAACTGGAGATGCGTGACAAAGTAACATTGCCGCGAGCATACGTTGCCTGGCCAACGCCTCCAGAAGGAGATACTGATGACGCTCCGCTGGAGATTTACCAGGCCATCATGTCCGACGGTCTAACTTCCCGCCTGCACAAGTCACTGGTGTATGAGAAACAGATCGCCCAGAGCGCGAGTATGCGCTATCACTCGTCGGAAATTGCTGGACAGTGTGTCATGTCAGTGACCGCTGCTGAAGGGCACGAATTGGCTGAAGTGGAAGCTGCCGCTGATGCTGAGATGGTCCGGCTGCTGCGTGAACCTCCCACCGACGAAGAGATTGCTCGGGTCAAGAACCGGATCGAAGCCAGCCATTATCGGCAACTTGCTCGCATCGGCGGGTTCGGGGGGCGGGCCGATCAATTGAACCACTTCAGCGTTTTCTCATCCAACCCCGACCTGATTAACACAAGCTTGGACAAGTATATGTCAGTGACCCGTGAGGACGTAATGCGGGTGGCAGAATCGGTCTTGGGCGACAACCAGGTGCGACTGCGAGTGCTGCCTGAACCGACCTTGTCTCCGGCCTCTGTCAAGCTCGATCGCAGCGTGATGCCTCCGCCGAAGAACGAGCCGGTCTTCACTCCGCCCACCCCAACCCGAACCAAGCTCTCCAACGGCATGGGCATTTCGGTTATCGAACAGCGGGGCCTTCCCATCGTGGCTTTCGGCGTGCTGATGGATGCGGGCGCTTCTAGAGACCCGGAACAGCTACCTGGTCTGGCTGGCTTTACCGCACAGATGCTTCCGGAGGGCACTGATACCAAATCCAGCCAAGATATCGCCCAGGCATTTGAGTTTATTGGATCACGCATCTCAGCCGATGGACGCCGCGAATACACCCTGCTATCGGCGGAAACCCTCACTAAACATTGGTCTACGGCGCTGGAACTCACCGCAGACCTGGTGTTGAATCCCAGTTTTCCGGACCACGAGCTCGAACGGGTGCGTAAAGAACATCTGACAGAGCTGCGCCGGGGCAAAGACGAACCAAACGCTGTGGCAGAGCAACTGTTGGCTGGCCTGGTTTTCCGGCGCGATTCCGGATATGGACATCCACTTTCTGGTACTGAATCATCCATAGGGGCTCTCAACCGCGACGATATGGTGCGCCAATTTGACAGAGATTACGGCCCTGAGAATGCTAATCTTATCGTTGTTGGCGATGTCAGTATCGAAGAAGTGGCAAAAAGGGCTGAATCGGTATTTGGTTCTTGGACTGGCGGAAGCCCTGGGGTTAACGTTGAAGCCACGATTGTGCCGTCCAACGGCACGGCGACCATCTATTTGGTCGACCGGCCTGGTGCTCCCCAATCGGTCATCCGCGCCTTGCACACTACGATTCCAAGGCTGCACCCCGATTACCTGGGCTTAACTTTGATGAATTACGCCTTCGGCGGCCAATTCTCGGCTAGGCTTAATCAGAACCTGCGCCAGGACAAAGGATACAGCTATGGATACCAGTCTCATGTCCAGTGGCACCGCGGGCCTTCTCTTTTGCTGGCCGGTGGTTCAGTCCAGACCGAGGTTACCAAAGAGTCAGTCTTCGAGACCCTAAAGGAATTCAACGAGGTCCGCGGCGACCGGCCCATCAGCGAAGAAGAATTGGAGAACGCCAAACAGAGCGTCTTGCGGAGCTTTCCGGCAAACTTCGAACGGCCGGGAGCCGTCATGGGTCAGGTCCTTCAGATGGTCCAGTTCGGCCTGCCCGACGATTACCTTCAAACGGTCCGCTCGAACGTTGAATCCGTGACTCTTGATGACGTTCATCGAATCACTCAGGAATTGGTCCGCCCAGACCAACTGAAGATCTTGGTGGTGGGAGACCGGCAGGAGGTAGAGAAAGGACTCCGGGAGTTGGAACTGCCAACGGTGATCCTGGACGTGGACGGGGTAGAAACTACCTAGACTATCTTTCGGTGCGGATATTATTGCCGAGGTCGCTCTCCTAGTTCGAGGGTCAGTACCTCACGGGACCCTTGGCCTTGAACCACTCTGAATACCTCAACCGTCAATTCTTCCCCGGCGCTGAATTCCGTTTTCAGCAGACGAGTTAGGTCTGAGACCGTCGCGATATCGTGGCCGCCTATGTTCACCAGGATATCCCCTGGTTGGATTCCGGCGATGTCGGAAGGTCCATCAATGACCGTGTTCTTGATTATGACGCCCTCGCGGATGGGAAGACCCACCCGAGCTGCGACCTCAGGCACCAGATCAGCTAGATAGACGCCCATCCATGCCCAGCGTACGTGACCCAATTCCACCAATTGCTCCGCGACCTGCTGGGCCGTCTCGATGTCTATCGCGAAGCCGATGCCCTCGACCGCGACACCAATACCTTGGCTGCTGCCCCGTAGAACGGCGGTGTTGATCCCAATCAGGTTTCCTTCAAGGTCGATTAGTGGGCCGCCGCTGTTGCCAGGATTTATGGAAGTGTCGGTCTGTATCAGGTCATATAGAGTGATACCGGGTGATGCTTCGATGGACCTCCCCAGCGCAGATACGACACCCACGGTAACAGTAGGACCACCTGGTAGCGCCAGTGCGTTGCCGATCGCTATCACCCAGTCACCGGCCCGGAGCAACCCGTTCTTCCGCAGAAAGAGGAAGGGATAACCGTCGCCCGGTAGTCTGAGAACCGCTAGGTCAGATAGTCGGTCTGCACCAACGATCTCGGCCTCTACCTGAGTGCCATCGTCAAGGGTTACTATGACTTCAACTCCGCCCTCGACCACGTGATTGTTGGTCAGCACTAGGCCAGATTCGTCGAATATCACACCTGTCCCGCTTCCGAACCCCTGTGTCTGCCGGCCGAAACGGTCTAAAGAGATGTTTCGGGATACGATGGACACTACTGCCGGGCGCACTCTCTCGACCGTGTCCGCGATGTTGGGTAACTGGAGCATGGGCCCGGAGATAATTTGATTTCCTCCTCCCACGTTTGTTGTTGGGGTGGGAGGGTTGGAAGCGACCGTCGGGTCGTTGGAACAGGCTACTGCTGCCAGGAGAGCCAACATTACCAGGGC
>CAJWGH010000159.1 GCA_913031095.1 uncultured Chloroflexota bacterium
CGTGATCTCTATCGGCCGTTCGTTTATCACACGAACGCCGGCTATCTCCAGAGAATCTCCGTTCAGCTTTTCGTCGACCCCTACGATGTCGCCAAGATATTGGTCAACGTTGGGCGATTCAATAAGGGGACTAGTGGCCCGTTCCAAAGACCAACGCACATCCTCCGCGGTTACAGGTTTGCCGTCGTGGAAGGTAGCATCGGGGCGAATTCTAAACGTGTAAACTGTCCCGTTCTGTGAGATGTCCCAGCTCTCCGCGAGGTCGGGCACAACATTCAAATGCTGGTCGATGGTCACTAGTCCACCAAACACTTCAACTATCACCTGCGCAGACGTAGCATCGGTGGTCAGATGGGGATCAAGGGTTGGTGGGTCAACGAACAGACGGACGAAACGGCCTCCTTCCAGACCCTCGCCGGGGGCAGAAGAACCGGTAGCGGCCGGGGCGCTTGGCTCTGGTGATTTGAGTACCGAACCAGTGGTTTCACTTTCTCTGTCCGAATCGGAACAGGCCGCCAATAGGAAAAGGAGTCCAAAAACTAAAAATAATGTCTTCCAACACATAATGTTATTCCTTAATGACGGGATTGTTGGCCCAAAATGCATATGGGCCCGGCGCAGAGGCTTTAGACTCAAACCTATTTTAGAGAGCTCGGTTCCATTATTTCAATGGAACTCGCTTGCGGTAGGTGCAATTTAACCTGATTTTTTAGTCAGTGTGTCTTCAAATAATAGTTGCAGCTCCTTGTAAGAGCCATGCCCATTTGCTACCATATCCGAGCTAATCTTGAACTGTGTTCGGCTGGGTCCTACCCTCTTCGGCACAGCGACTCTCATAATGGCGAGCGTAGCCAAGAGGCCTAAGGCGCCTGTCTGTGGCACAGGAGATCACGGGTTCGAATCCCGTCGCTCGCCCCAACTTACGCTTTTCTCTCTCACCAGTAAAATGCGCCCGTAGCTCAATGGATAGAGTACTGGGCTTCGAACCCAGGGGTTGTGAGTTCGAGTCTCGCCGGGCGCACCACTTTCGCAGCTAAATCGGCTCTCAGTAACTCGGCGAGAGCCGATTGTCGTGTGTCTGCTAATCATTTGCTAACGCACCGGATGGCCTGGCCCATTTTCACTCCCTGGACATCTCTTCGGTTTCAGCCCGATTGCCAACATCCCAAACACTTTGTCGAATCCATGCGCCGCAGCCTGCTGTAGGCCAGGGCTAGCGTGGGCGTAACGATCTAGGGTCATAGCCCCGCTGCTGTGTCCTAGCGTTCACTGATAATTTTCAAATTGAGTCCTTGTTTCAGCATTGATGTAGCGTCTGTATGCCTGGTATTGAACGTGCGGTAAGCCTGAATAGATGTCATTCACCAAAAGACTTGTGGCAGTAGATCAGTTAAATCGATAACCATCAGAAAGATAGGGAAATCAATGGCGCATGCGTGGATAGCGTCGTTGATTTCTCTCGTATGTCTAAACGCGGGCCATTTGGTTGTTCATGTCCAAAAGAAAGCATCGATTTCATGCGGCTTGCTTGTAACAATGACCATGGTTATGGATGCTCTGCCTTGGGCGGTTGCCGTAACTTGGTGTGCCGCTCAAGCTTAAGTTAAAAGCACGATGTTAGATAGTTTTGAGACGTGTTTCGTGAGGTGTTGATGATGGAGACTGGGGAAGCAACGGGGTGGCCCGTTAGCATACCGCGGCGGCCTTTCGAAGAGGTCTTCCGTTTGCATAACCTGGACGATGGGTGCCGCAGGATAGTCAGGTCGCTTGAAGAGGCCGAGGTATTCACCGAGAGGGCATCTACCAGATCCTTGCTACCATCAGTTCAAGCACATAGCCAACTCGGTCTCTAATCCCTTTGAGCCTACCGCTCTGGCCTTGCTGCCCGGGGCTTAGGTTGTCATTAGGGTTGTTAGCAGTAGTCATTGTGGTTTCGTACAAGCGCCCTCGGGTTCAGTTTGGTGGCGGCGATTGTACTTCGGGTCTACCCGACTCGAGAATCTCTGCACGGTCCTGTGAGCGTGGCGGATAGATTCGATCCCGATTGATATGGGTCTTAATTGCCTTGGCATCCAATCCTTTCTTGACTACCTTACTCTCCCATCCTTCAGTTCTCACAGCACCCCAAGGCCCAAGGTCTAGACAAGTTCCATAGGGGCTAACCTCCAAGGGAATCATGTTTTGTCCTACTAGGTCGGCGACGGCATTATGACCTGCAAATCTTCCCATAGGCCTACTGTGCTGGCATGACATGACACTTATATACCCATCCTCAACTGGTGCGGCGGCGATATCACCAGCTGCAAAAATATCCACAGTTCCGGGTACTCTCAAATATTTATCCACCGATAGCCGTCCCAATCCGTCAGTGTTAGCAGGAATACCCTTTGCGAGGTTGCTAGCTTGGAGGCCACCTGCCCAAATTATCGTATTCGCTTCGATCCGTTCACCGTCAACGAAGAGGACACCATTATGGTCAAAAGACTTTACGGACACGCTCGTACGGGTGCGGATATCTAGTTCCGAAAGCGCTTCGTCAATGATCGGTCTTGCATCGTCTCCCATATGGGACCCTATGTAAGGGAGGGCATCTATAAGAGTCACTTGACCTTGAGGCAAACCGATCTTCTTCAACCGTTCTGGCATCTCGCAGGCTACCTCGATACCAGTCAGGCCTGCGCCAACGACCACGACATGGTCCCGGCCACGGGAGGGGTTCGTCGTGCCAAGATCCCGCAGGTGTGCCTCGAGCCTAACTGCTTCATCGTAGGTATCTACGTTGAATGTACATCTATCAAATCCTGGTAGGTTGGGGCGGCGCAACTGGCTACCCGCAGCTAATATCAATCGGTCATATGGTAGTTCGGTGACACCTCCAACCGTTGTCACTGAAACGACGTGGCCAACATGATCTATATTTTCGACTTCGCCAACAACTAATCTCACACCGATTGGGTTGAGGAGATGGCCAAGTGGTACCCGAGTATCTGTCAAATCAGATTCGTAATACCGCACTCTCACCCCGTGCCATTTATCTCTGTTAACAACAGTGACTCGAACATCGTCTTCTCGGAAATCATGCAACGATCCAGCCGCTGAGATGCTGCTCCATAGCCCGGCAAATCCAGCGCCAATCACGACAATATTTCTCATTTATGTCTCTCCACGCGTCTAATCAAGAGTATCGTATCAGTGTTTCTTAGCCGTTGTCGTCCTGAACAAGAACCCTTCGGGCCATTCAACCGAATTGCAAAACGAAACCGACAACCCTTCGACTATTAAGTCTTTCGGTTATCAAGTTTGGTTAAAAACAGTTAAGTTGCCCCTAAGATATTCCTGAGAAAAATGTTACGTTCAGACCTGTGCCAACATGGTGGGCCATTAGATTGAAGGGGAATGATAGGAAGTATGTTTACAGTTGAGGAATTTGTAGAATCATGCCGCAGTGCTCTGAACGAGCACACACCGGAATTGGCAATTAGAGAAATTGTCACGTCGTCGATAGCCGAGCCACGTCACCTGGAATCTGCTCTTGGTACACCGTCTGGACCAGGAATGGCTACACTTCATCGCTCACCAGAACTCACCATTTTAAACATCATTTGGCCTCCAGGGATTGCTCTCTATCCCCACGACCACAATTTATGGGCAGTCATCGGCCTTTACGGCGGGCAAGAAGACAACACATTTTACACTCGTAATCCAGCCGGTGACGGGCTAATGAGAACCGGTACTCGAGTACTTGAATCTAAAGAAACTGTATTGTTAGCCCAAGACGCAATCCACGCCGTTCAAAACCCGAGTTCGGTTTACACTGGAGCAATCCATGTTTACGGCGGAGATTTCTTTAACGAACCCCGAAGCCAGTGGGCTTCGGACAGCTCGACAGAAGAACCATATAATGTTGAAGAGGTGCAGCGAGTCTTTAAACTTGCAAACGAGCAAT
>CAJWGH010000160.1 GCA_913031095.1 uncultured Chloroflexota bacterium
GCCCTGGATCAGAAAGGATGGAGATCTCCCGTGACCAGCCAGGCGCCCAATCAGCTTATGACGAGTGGTGTTTTGACAAATACCTGGTTCTTTCTGCCGGCTGCGTCAAATAGAGCCTTGATGTACTAGATGTACTGGAGTTTGTTGCCGGGCCGGTTGGTGGTGTCGAACCACGCCAACTCCTTGGTCAGTCTGACGAGATCTGGGTAAGCTAAATCTGCTTGGGTGGACACGAATCTCAGGCCGGCAGCACCATCGGTTCGGTTGCTACTCGTCAGAAGGATCGTCGTCGATGTCGATGCCCGAACCAAGATCTGATTCGAAATCGATGTTCGAGCCCAAACCCTGTAAAAACTCTTCAACCATCGGGGAAAGAGGCGTGGAAGGTCCGCCTTCCTCGGTTTTCTCGCGGTCGTAGCGCTCTTCCAACCGCTCTAAGAGGCCGGCGACCTCTGACGTGTCGGAGACGATATTCTGGAGCGAGGCGTATTGTTGGCGTCCTCTTTCTGGGTCTGCTAGGCGGCTGGGCAGGCCGTATAGGGTGCAGAGAATCTCCATCAGGCGGGCAGTGCCTGTGAAGTCCTCTTCAACCTGGAAGTATTGGGGCAGATGGACGACGAATATGCGTGTTTCGATACCAAGTTCTTCGAGAGTGTTGGAAATCAGGTAAGTAATGGTGGTTGGCCCTTCGTAGTCGCTGGGGCGAACACCCACAAGTTTGTATTCCTCTTCATTGGAGGGGTTTACCGTTCCGCCGGAGACCAATAACTGGCGTGTGTGGGGTACCATATCGTACATCGCGCCAATCATAGAGTAACGCTTGACCCCGAAATACTTAAGAATCTCAATCACAGATTCCGTGTAGTCCTCGCCATACAGGTGGGGTTCGAGGAGGTGAAGGGTTATGAGGTCTGGACCGTGTTCGCGGACGCAGGCGCTGATAGTGGTCGACGGGATGCTGTATTCCCGCACTCCCTGTTTCAAGACTGATTTGGGACGGTAACGGGTGAAGTCATAATAACGCCCGGGCTTGATCAGACGGCCGATTTCTTTGGACTCGAGATGACGTTCCAGCCGCCTCATGGACAACGTCCCGACGTTTCCCACGTCGATCCAGGGCCTAAGAACCACCAATACATGGGGGTCTTTAAGATTGGGCAGGGGCTCGGGGAATTCGAAATCACCAATGCGCATATATGTAGTTTGACAGTGGAGTTTTAGATTTACAAGGGTAGGTAATTCGGCCAACATGGGATTTGATTCACCCCTCTCAGCCTTGGTGGCGTTCTACCAAAACTTGAACTTTGATATCATACCTTGGTGGATATTGAGGCTAAGCGAAAGGCCTTTTAATGTTGATTCAGGCAACGCCTCTCCATGTTTGACTCCCCTGCGCCTTAGTAAGGCCGTTCATAAGAGTACGAATGCCACCCATATATCCGGGGTTAATAGCCGTCATCTTGGCCGTATTCTTGATCGCTGCCTGCGGCGATGGTACAGCTTCGCCTACCGTAAAGCCCCAGGAAAGCGTTCGATCTGATGCTTCTCAAGAACTGGAAGGATTGCCTCTATGGCGCTATGTGAACAGCGGTTGGGTATCCCCGTTGAGCCAGCAATCAGCTAACGCTTTTTCTAGAGAGTTAAGGGCTGCCGTGATTACCAGCGCTGCAGAACTGGAGGAGTTCAATCGCACTGTAATCAGCAAGCGCACCCGAGGAACTGGAGTGACCCTGAACCGGGCTGAATTCCCTGGATCGGTCGT
Source organism: uncultured Chloroflexota bacterium (assembly GCA_913031095.1). The sequence continues at coordinate 1,763 of CAJWGH010000160.1, forward strand.
ACTGGTTGCCTACGTGTTGTGGCTGCCAGTGCAAGGAGACCCGTTGTCTGTGGTCGGTATGGAGATTGACGGGAGGCATGTTGTGGTGGACCTAGAGCTTGATGAAGAATCCCAGGGCCGCGAGTACCCCTACCTCTTTGCGCCGATGACTATGGTGACCGTAGACCGCACTGAATTCCCGGCCGAAGGGTCAATGTCCTTCGATTTCAGACTGGATGGTGAACTCCAGGTAACGGTCAAGGACGACCTCCAGTAGAGCTAAATCACTACCCGCATCTCTCGCCTAGAGCTTGTCGAAGGATGCGTGTAAGTCATGCTGATGCCGGGCTGGCTTACTAAGAATATTGGTTCGACAAGCCCGATTCCATCAAGACCCTCGACCCGGGCCGGAGTTCATCTCAAGCGGAATGAGGCAAATGAAAGCGGCCAGATTCGTCTCTTACTCAGGAATTTCTGCAACCATGTCCTCGCCGAGTTCGACGTCCATGGTGGCTAAGACCTGGGCTACGAGCATGTAGTGACCGACCAGGACAGCGAGGTGGAGGGTGTCCTGCTCGCCGAATCGGTCCACCAAGGACTTGTAGGTGGCGTCGCTAACCTTGTGTTCTTGGAGCATCTCCTTCACGTAGCCTACGAGTAGCGCTTCGTCTCCGGAGAGACCAGTAGGGGCGGTGCCGTTGGCGATGGCTTTGATTGTGTTATCGGAAACGCCGGCTACTCGGGCGAGTTTGGCGTGGGCCGAGAACTCGTACTGCGAGCGCATCTCCCGGGCGGTGGCGATGATGACGGTCTCTTTTAAGGACTCAGGGATCGTGAACTCGTAGCGCACGAATGCTCCAGTGTCGGCAACACGGGCGGCCAGTTTGGGGCTATGGAGCAACACTCCATAGGGCCCGCGGATGCTGCCCCGGGTACCTACGATGGAGTCAAAATATTCGTGTTCGTCTGCGGACAATTGGTCGCGGGTTATGGCGGGTAGTCTGGCCATTGTTGGTTCTCCTTAATGACTAGTTGGTCGAGGTATGGGAGGAGCCCCTTATTTCTTTACGGCCGGTATGGGGTTGCCTGGGATATTTACCTTTACCGAGGCCAGTTGGTTGCGGCTGGTGAAATAAAGAGTCTTCCAGTCGTCGCCACCGAAGGCAAGGTTGGTGGTTGCCGTATATCCATGGTCAATGATTCCCAGTTTCTTGCCAGTGGGGTCGCATATGTACAGACCGCCGGAGCCGCCCGTATAGATATTGCCTTCGATATCGACCTTCATACCGTCGGGGACACCGGGCTTATCGCCGTTGACGTCGATCAGTACCTTGTCACTCTGTTTGGCCAGAGTGCCGTTCGGCTGGACCTCGAATGACCGGATGTGGCCCCTTCGCGAGTCGTTCACGTACAGTATGCTTTCATCGGGGGAGAACATCAGCCCGTTGGGCACTACGAAGTCGTCTATCAATAGAGTGATCGTGCCCAGGTCGGGCGAGACCCTGTAAACACCGGAGAAGGTCAGGTCCCATTGTTCTGCAGGGTGTGGGCTCGTCCAAGGGTCGGTGAAATAGATGCTGCCGTCGGACTTGACCACCACGTCGTTGGGCCGGTTCAATCGGCGACCCTGGAAGCTGCTGGCGATGACCGTCACGGTGCCGTCTGCCTCTTGGCGGGCGACCCTGCGACTATCGTGTTCTGCTGACACCAAGCGACCTTGCAAGTCGCGGGTCAGGCCGTTTGCCCGATTGGTCGGCTCCTGGAAGACGACGGTGTCTCCGCCAGGGGTGTGCTTAATCCGCCTGTTGTTGTGTATGTCGCTAAATAACAGGTAACCACCCTCTTTCCACCAGAGCGGGCCTTCAGCTGGGCCTTGGTCTCCGCCAAAGCCATCGGCCAACTCTTGGATTGGCTCGTCGGTGGAGATGATTTTGGACAATTCTGGCGCCAACTGCTCTATGGGCATGTTCTCCTCCTCTTGGTTCAAATATTTGCCGTTCCGATATCTGTGTGTCTGAAATACTCTGGGGATTATAGTACGAAATTCTTTCATGTGTGGCAGGCTCCTCTTGGAGGGTTCAAAGCCAACTTGACTGAGCTTCCCCTGTGGACTATTCTGCCCCTAATCTGGCGTACGCCAACATGATTCTGTAT
>CAJWGH010000161.1 GCA_913031095.1 uncultured Chloroflexota bacterium
GGTGACCGGGCAGGTCAGGTGCCAGGCTTTCTGGGAAGTGCTCCAACTGATATTGATATCCTGCAGAGCATCCTCCGGCCCCAGGCCCATGGATCAGAACTAATTGAGACATCATCGTCTCCCCGTGCAAATCAGGTTCTTAGTTTCGGGTCAGATTATCGGCCAACGGGGCGGGAACGACAACCCGGTTCTAGCGAGCATGTCCTCGCCGATACCCTGCACTTTTTGGGCTAGGGACCATTCATCGGCGAACAAAGGTTTATGGTTTTGAACAACGATCTGGCCATCTACCATGACAGTGTCGACACTTCGACCGTCTGCATTGTAGACGAGATTGTTCACCGGATTGAATAATGTCTGCCACTCTGCCCGCCGAGTGTCAAAGAGCACTAAATCAGCTTTTTTACCAGGCTCTAGAGACCCGATTTCACTGTCCAGACCCAGCGCTTCTGCTCCTTGGATGGTTGCCATCTCCAAGGCCTTCTCGGCTGGAATGGTCCTAGAGTCCTGTCGAGCGTCTTTGTACAGTACGGCGATCAGGTACATGGCTCGGTTAGTTTCCAACAGATTGGAGTTGTTGCCTGCGTCTGTGCCGATACCCACGGCCATCCCTGCGCCCAGCATCTCGGGCAGCAACCCTGATTGAGTCATTCCGGCGCCGCCCTTTACTGCGGCGGTTGGGACAACCACTGCTCTGGTTCCTGTCCTAGCCAGCACTTCTATCTCGCTCTCATCTAGCCCTAGCATATGGGAAAGAGTTACGTTCTTACCTAGAATGCCCAACTTCTCTAGGTAATGGGTCGGCCTGAGTCCGGATTCCTTGATGCTGGCTTCCACATAATTCGGGCCGTTGTTGTAGTGAAGGGTGAGGCCCGTGTTGTAACGATCTGCTAGACGCTTGCTCCCGAGGAGCAATTCGTCTGTGCACACGTTCGGGGCAAAGGGCATCGCCCAAGCCCGGATTCGTCCATCCAACTTGCGGTCGAATCTTTCGATGGTCGTTTCGATTGTCTGAAGGGCATCGGCAGTGGATGAGACTGGTAGATTCAATTGGTTGGTTTTGTCGGTGACGTGGGCGCCGACGATTATTCGGCAGCCCGCTTGTTTATAGGCGTCCATGCAGCGGTCCAGGTATTTGGTGCTACCTGGGTCGACGAACGTGGTAGTGCCGTATTTGAGCAGCTCGGTGATGGCTAGTAGACTGGTGTGGTATTCCTCTTCTTCAGTCATGATAGCCTGAAGCTTGAATACATTCGGCAGGTAGGCCGAGCCCAAATCATCGGGGAAGATGCCGCGAGTGGCGTGGGCATAGCTGATGTGCATGTGCCCGTTGACGAAACCGGGAGTCACCACCATGTCGCTGGCATCAATAACCCTGTCGGTTTGGACACCGGCCAGATCTTCGGTTTTGCCTACCTGGGTTATGTTCTGGCCTTGGACCACTAGCGAACCGTCGCTGATGATGCGGCGGCTTGGGTCCATGGTGACGATAAAGCGAGCGTTTTCGACTTTTACCGTGGCGTCAGGCATCATTCGTTCCCACCTTTTGCATGATCCGGCTCTGAAAGAGTCGTCATTATACCGTGTGGCATGCAGGTTGCTTGTTGACCGGTAATCACTGCCCGCCTATCATTCTGTAAATCGTCTACGGTCAACGGGCTTTGCGTCTATGGATAAATCAGAGTTTCCGTTTCTCAGCGCAACTGAGCTGTCCGCGTTGCTGGCAGCCAAGGAAGTATCCCCTGTAGAGGCGACTGAAGCCTATTTGGAACGCATCCAGTCCTTGGATACCAAGCTCCGAGCTTTCGTGACGGTGACGGCCGATGCTGCCCTGGCTTCTGCGAAACAAGCCGAGCGGGAGATAGGAAAAGGGAACTACCGGGGGCCCATGCACGGTGTTCCGGTCGCGGTTAAAGACCAGATCTATACCAAAGGAGTGCTGACCACAGGTGGTTCACCGGTCTTCAGTGATTTCGTACCTTCATTCGATGCCACGGTTGTAGAAAACTTAAAAGTAGCGGGGGCTGTCATGTTGGGAAAGCTCAACATGACAGAGTTTGCCACTTCTGGCCTGTCCCATCAATTCGACCCGCCGCGAAACCCCTGGGACCTCGAACGTTCAACCGGCGGCTCCAGCAGCGGCGCCGGCGCAGCGACTGCGGCTTTTCTATGTGCTACATCCTTGGGTGAGGACACCGGTGGGTCGGTACGTTTTCCGGCATCATGGTGCGGGTTGGCTGGGATCAGGCCCACTTGGGGCCGCGTCAGCCGGTACGGGGTCATGCCCGGCGTCCGTTCCATGGACACCGTTGGCCCGTTGGGACGTACCGTGGCAGATTGTGCGATTACACTCGGCGTCATAGCGGGTCACGACCCAAAAGACAAACTGACAAGCAACGAGCCGGTGCCTGATTACCATGCCGAACTGGTGGGCGGTATCAAAGGCGTGAAGATTGGCATAGTCCGCGAACTGATCTACAACAATCTTGTGGAAGAAGAGGTCCGTAGATCTGTAATGGCGGCTGCTGCTACTATGATTGATATGGGCGGACAGGTTGAAGAGATTTCGATACCCTTGGCTGCCAACGCAGGTGCCATCAACGGTGCCATCAGGGTGGAAGCCCCTGTCACATACGGGGACCTACTGCGCGAACGGCTCCATGACATCGCCCATGACAACCGAATCGCCTATCTGGCCAGCAGTATCATGCCCTCGCCGTATTACTACAAAGCTCTGCGGCTCAGGGCCATGCTACGCGACCAAGTCCTCGGTGCGCTGAACAGTGTCGAACTGTTATTGTCTCCAAGCACTGGTATCACGGCACAGCCCCTGGCACCAGACCCGGTCATCGATAGCAAGGCCGCCAGTAGCAGGACGCCGTGGTTGCTGGCCACTACGTTCAGCCTGGCCAACGTCCCTGCCTTGAACGTGCCTTGTGGGTTTACGGTAAGCGGACTGCCCATCGGTCTCCAGATCGCAGGAAGACCCTTCGACGAAAGCAGGGTATTTCGGGCCGGGCACGAGTACGAGCAGGGTACCGAGTGGCACACTCGCAAGCCAAGCATCTAGAATCAAGCCCAATACGGATCTACCGAGGATTGCCCTTTGTGGGGCAGGATGAGAGATTTAACTGGTGCTTAGTTACCTTAATTTGAAGGCATCATTCGAAGGTATGGTTGTCATCCGAGACGACCGCCTGCCAGATCGGAAAATACCCCTGCGGGAGAAACCGTTGCCTCGCTACCTGCTCCCCTACAGGGGATTATTGGGTCTAGCATTGATCGCGCTATTCTGGCCGGCATCGTGGCTGCAATTGGGGCTACTGGGGCACTATTCTTTCTTCCCGCTGTGGCTGGGTTACATCTTGACCATTGAGGGTCTGGTTCTGCGTCGAACCGGGACATCGCTGATTCAGAGGAACCCTTGGACATTTGCGGGCATGTTCGTGATTGCCACACCATTCTGGTGGTTCTTCGAGGGAGTGAACCAGTTTACGGAGAACTGGAGGTACATTGGCAACGAGGATCGGTCAACCGCCCACTTCATACTCTTTTCGTCGTGGGCGTTCTCAATCGTCGTGCCTGCCGTGCTGGAAACCGCGGAATATTTGAATTCCACTCGTTTTATGGACAAGCTGAACACTGGGCCGTCGGTGAAGCCGTCTAAGCCGTTCATGATCGGAGTAGTGGTGACGGGAGTCATGTGTCTGATTGCGCTGGCGATCTGGCCCAGATATGCCTTCCCAGTCACTTGGTTGGGTGTGTTCTTTATTTTGGATCCGATCAACTATCTCCAGGGCCGTCCGAGCGTACTAGCAGCTGTAAAGCACGGCGAGTGGCGGCTGCCTTGGTCATTGGCCTTGGGCGC
>CAJWGH010000162.1 GCA_913031095.1 uncultured Chloroflexota bacterium
TGCTGGGCCATTACCTGGTGGCACGACTCTATTTGAACCGTTTCTGCACCTTCGAACTGCTCGGCTACCTTTGCTTGGGCATCGGGTGGGAACATCTTGTCCTGGGTGAGCACGACATATGTCAACGGGCAGGGCAATTTCGATGTCTCCATTGGCAGCCGGGATTTCAGTACCCGGGTCGGAAGCGGGCCTAAGAATCCGACGAGTTGTACGACTTCCATAGAGTCCATACCGTTGCACAAAAACCCATTGATTGCAGGACTGGGAAGTTTTAATTCCTGCCGGAACAACGAGCTCAAGATTGAGAAAAACCTGAATCCGGCGCGAGTCTTGGCTGGGCAGGCGCTGAGCAACGGGCGCTTTGGGGCAGGGACTATACCGGCCACCAACACCACCCGCTTGGGCGGGACTTCCATCTCGGTGGCCGCTTGGACCACTAGGCTGCCGGCGAACCCGTGTCCCACCAGTACCACGTCCTTCAACTGCTCTCGTTCAACAGTCCGCGTGATTGCCTGGACGCATTCTTCCAGCCGCACTGCAGACGTATCCCCACCCGCGTCGGCGCCGTGGCCCGGCAAGTCCAGGGGGTGCACTCGGTTGGCACGGCGGCGTCTGTACAGCGTCGGTGGGTGGTCTTCCGGGGCGGTAAGATGCCCCCAGACCAGGCCCCAACTCCATGCGCCCTGTCCCGCACCGTGTACCAGCAGATAATCGGTCATCCAGATATCCTAATTGACAGTTTAAATTAGATCAAAACGGCTGAACGCAGTGCGTCCAGCAGGCATCCGTCCTCTTCAGGAAGGACCGTCCTAGGATCCAACAAGACCCGGTTCTCGTCGATGCGGGCTACGACTGGCGTACTGCTCTCACGTAGACGCCGCATGACTCCTTCTGCGCTGGTATTCTGGCAGTCCAAGGACAGCACCCAAGACGGCAAAGTCTCCCCAGGCAGGCTGCCTCCGCCCACGGCGGAACGACTCTTCTCTACAGTGGAAGGACTCTCCAGTACCGACTGCCACAGCTTGGCTCGTTTCTTCAAAGCAGATTCGGTCGCTGAAATCATCCGCCAGACCGGTATCTCTTTCTCAGCTTCACCTTTCAGGTAATGTACTAGTGTCGCTGTAAGACCGGCCAGACTAAGTTTGTCTATGCGCACCGCCCGCGCCAACGGGTGCCGGGCCAGCGCGTCCACCAACTCTTTCTTACCAACCACAATGCCCGCCTGAGGCCCACCCAGCAGTTTGTCGCCGGAGAAAAAAACCAACCCAGCCCCATCTTTGATACTTTCTTGTGGTCTCGGTTCGTGAACCATTCCGTATTTCTCGGTCAGAATGAGGCTGCCACTTCCCACATCATGTAACACCGGGATGCCTCGACGTGCTCCAACCTCCACCAAGTCAGTCGTCTCGACGGACGCAGTGAAGCCCTCAACTCTGAAATTACTGGCGTGGACCTTCAAAAAAGCGGCTGTATCCTCGGTTACAGCGTCATCGTAGTCGCGAATGTAGGTACGATTCGTGGTGCCCACGTCAACCAGTGTGCCGCCGCTTTGGCGCAGTACGTCTGGAACTCTAAAGCCGCCGCCAATCTCCACGGCTTCAGATCTCGACACGACCACCTCTTTACCGGCAGCCAAGGCCGACAATCCCAAAAGCATGGCCGATGCGTTATTATTCACGGCCAAAGCCGCCTCAGATCCGGTGATTTGACACAGTAAAGACTGCACCTGCGCCTGTCGGGAGCCGCGGCGTCCAGTTGCCAAATCAAGCTCCAGGTTGGAATATCCCTGAGCCGCCTGGTTGGATGCCTCGATGGCAGACCGGCTCAGCGGCGCCCGCCCCAGGTTGGTGTGAATCACCACACCAGTGGCGTTGATGACCTGCCTTGGTTCAGACCGCATAGTGTCGTCGATCCGTTGACAGACCGAGATGGCAACATGTTCAGCGTCGGGCGAGTCTCCACCTTTTCTGATCTGGTTCCGGGCCGTCTCAAGTTCTTTCCGCACCAGGTCAACGACCCAATCACGATCGAAAGACTGAGCAGCCGTAGCCACGTCATCTTGGGCAAGAACACTATCAACGCTGGGTAGATTACGAAATTCCATCCGATAGTCCGAAGTTCCAAAGCTGAAAAATATATCTGTAAACCGTGCTACATTCTAGCATGCAGGGCTGAAATATCAGATTCGGCGCATGGGTTGATTGAGGCAACCATTCCTCTTGAAACTTTGCGAAGGGCTGCTAGCCTGATATAAACTTAGGCTGAGTTAGTCGCCGATTATATGACTCGCTCGGTGGTGTCACGGTAATGAAACCAAAGATTGCTGCAATCCTCATCGTCGGACTGCTTACAGCGTCCATCGTGGGTACCGGTATAGCTGCTATTAGCCAGGCCGTAGCAGAGCAACCAGGGTCGTCAAGCGTTGCTTTGGGTAGCTACACCGACCGAATCAGCGAAGTTGACAACGACCGCGGCGGAGCCAAGGGCGCGTTTTTCCGGGTCTGCCCCTTCCATTAATTTCCATACTCTTCAGATTTCCTGCCCCAGTTGACCGTGGGCCGCTCCGGGCCGTATGTTCTTGGTGCCGAGGCACCATCATCTTCAAGAACATAGTGGGAGAAATCAGTCATGCAAGCAGGACTTCCTCCAGAGTTGGACGCCCTCAAGAACACCATCCGTCAGATAGTTAAGGACGAGTGCTATCCTTTGGAGGCCGAGTTCTTGGCCAATCCATCTCAAGACGGTGTGGACGAACCGGGTGCGCCTAGAGGAATTGCCGAAGCCCTTTCAGGACTGCTAGGCGTCCTTCCAAAAGAGTCCTGGGACCGGCTGAACCAGATCTCCAAAGACACTGGCATCTACACCTCGTTCGTTCCTGAGGAATACGGCGGCGGCGGAATGGGAGCTTTGGGTCACGTTGTCCTAGACGAAGAGGTCCACAAGAGCATCGTCCAACTGCCGACATCCCCGGTGCCCATGATGATGATTGGTTCGGCCACACCGGAGCAGGTACAGGAGTATCTGCTGCCGTCGGTGGAAGGCAAACTGCATTATGCTTTTGGACAAACCGAACCTAATGCTGGCTCGGATCCCGGTGGAATGATGCAGACCAATGCGGTGTTGGACGGCGACGACTGGGTCATAAACGGCACCAAAACGTTTATCTCTGGCGCCGCAACCTCCGACTATCTGTTGCTCCAGGCCGTTACCGACCCCGATAAACGACAGCGGGGCGGTATCACCATGTTCATCGTCGACAACCCATCGCCAGGGCTAAGCTTCGACCCTATACGGCTCTGGGTTAACCCAGGGAAGGCCCAACAGTTCACCGTAAATCTGGACAACGTCCGGGTTCCACAGACCAAAGTGTTGGGTGAAGTTGGCCAAGGGTTCACGCTGGGGCAGAAATGGCTGGTGCACCACGACCGGATGCTCCGGGGCTCCATGGCTACCGGCATCCTCAGCCGGGCGTTGGAGATGGCTATTGACTGGGCCAAGGAGCGGATCACCTACGGCCGACCCATATCCGACCGCCAAGCCATCCAGTACATGCTGACCGACGTTTACACCGACATCATGACTCTCCGCTCCATCACCAGAGAGACGGCTGCAAGAGCCGATGCCGGGGAAGACGTCCGTGTTGAGTCCTCCATGATCAAGTACTGCGCCGGGGAATGGGGCTGGCGGAGCATCGACAAGATTATGCAGGTGTTCGGTGGTACAGGCGAGACCTTGGACCTGCCCATCGCTCACTGGTACCACATACTGCGCCACGCGCGCATCGGAGGTGGGACATCGGAGATACACAAATTCGTCATGGCTCGTGGCCTCCTAGATGGCCGAGTGAATTTCCAAGGTTAACTAG
>CAJWGH010000163.1 GCA_913031095.1 uncultured Chloroflexota bacterium
ATGATGGTGAAGGCAATCAGGAACCACCACCCGGACCGGTCGGTGTCGTGCAGGCGCCTTACAGCTACCGTCACCCCCGGTATAAACAAGACGATGGCGTTCAGGGTATCCAGTATCGGCGCTCCGTTGAACAGCACTTCGTCAAAGATCGTGGCCACCGCCGATGCCAAAATGGAGAATAAGGTCCACCACCAGTATTCCGACCTACTAGACCTGGTTGTGAAGTCGAAGTACCTGCGGAACCCGGAGGCTATCGCTTGCGTGAACGTCATCTACAGAATCTATCTCCGAAATTGCTATCTGGAGAGATGGTGGTGAAATGATTGTACTCGACGCTGGCCGATCCATCGGCTAAGGACCTACGAGGTTAGAGCAAAAACCCGTTGGGCGTGGTACCATCGGGGAACTTTTTTATAGGCCTAACTAGCAGAACCGAACGACTGGAGGAGACGCGATGAAAGTTGGGGTAAACGTGGCAGTTAACAGCTATACTGGGGACGTCGGAGCCTTTGCCAAAAAGGCGGAGGACCTGGGATTCGAGTCCCTATGGATGGCTGAACATCCGATTATACCCGTCCACACCGAATCTAAGTATGGCGGCACTCCCGACGGCAGCATCCCCCCTGCAATGAGCGATATGGCCGATCCTTTCGTTTCCTTGGCCATCGCATCCGGCACCACCAGCAAGATCATGCTTGGCACTAGTATATGCCTGGTTCCTGAGCACAACCCTCTTGTCCAGGCCAAACAGATCGCCGCGCTCGATTACCACTCTGGTGGGCGGTTCATCTTTGGTATCGGGACTGGCTGGCTGCGTGAGGAGACCGATATCATGGGCGGCGATTTCGACCACCGCTGGACGCAAGCCCGAGAAGCCATAGAGGCTATGAAGGAGATGTGGACCAAGGACGAAGCCGAGTACCACGGTCGGTATTATGACTTTCCTAAGGTCCGGGTCTTCCCTAAGCCGGCCCAGAAGCCCCATCCCCCTGTGTTCTTGGGGGGTGCCGCTTCCAACGTCTTTAAACGGGTCGTGACCTATGGGGATGGCTGGATGCCCGTTCGTGCCACTCCCGAGAGTGTCCGGGCAGGTCGAGCTTCGTTGGACGAACTGGCCGATGCCGCTGGACGCGACCCAAATAGTATCCAGATATTGGTCTACGGAGCGTCCAGCCGCGACGAGATTAAAGAGATGGAAGACGCGGGAGCCACCATGGCGACCGTGCGCCTGCCATCCACTGAACCCAGGGAAGTCATGAACGGACTGGAGAAACTGGCCGAGGAGATGTTGGGGTAATCCATGCGCATAGACATCCATACCCATATCTCCCCTGAACGTATCGCCGCGCCGGTGCTGCAGGGCATGACTGAAACCTTTGGTTACCCTGCGGTTGGGGTAAACACTGTAGACGGCATAAAATCACACATGCGGGCTTCCGGCGTGGATAAATCCGTGGTGCTGGGCGTTGTGGACAGGGTTGAGCACGTCAAGGTGGCTAACGACTGGCTGATCACGATCCAGGACGACGAACTGGTGCCATTCGGTGCTGTCCACCCGGACTATGAAGACATGCCAGGGGAGGTCCGCCGTTTAAGAGAAGCAGGCATCAAGGGTGTGAAACTCCACCCGATGGTCAACCAATTCTTCCCCGATGACCCAAAGATGTTTCCTGTCTACGAGGAGATCGGCGAAGACATGGTGGTGGAGATACACTCGGGACGCTGGTCTCACACCAAGCCAGGCGATACCATCTACTCGCCGCCTGATAGGGTGATGAACATGATTCGCCAGTTCCCCAAGATGAAGGTTGTCTGTCTGCACCTTGGCGGGTTCTACATGTTGGACGAAGCAGAGAGAGAACTGATCGGTAAAGACAACGTAATCATCGACACCACTTGGCCTCCCGAACTGAAAGAAGTGGGGACGGATACACTGGCTGCCATCATCAACAAACATGGTGCGGACAAGGTCTGCTTCGGCACCGACTTCCCTCTGGCCGACATGGCCAAGGACTCCCAGTTCATCGAGAGCCTGCCGATCCCGGATGCTGGCAAGGAACGTATCCTTGGCGAGAACTTTAGAGAGTTAGCTGGGCTGTAAATCCCTGAGGCCGAGCTGGTATAGGCCGGGAACACCATTTCTGGCTGCAGGTCTCGCCGCCTGGGCGCTTATTCTCCGTGGTGAAAGTTCAGACCCGCCTTAGGTTCCCGCAGACGTCTGTCTTCCCATCTGCTCGGCTGTGCCTTCAAAACCCATGGCAGCTATGTACCAGCGACTTGACCGGGTATACCAATTGTCTGGATACAACTAAGCGGTCGCAGCAACGGTTTGACACTGGCCAACATGATTACGAGGAGCCAACATGCCTGCCGAACTCGATACTTGGCTAGAACTGACCAAAGAAGAGGTCTTGGATCCTAGCCTGCCCATTTGTGACCCGCACCACCACCTCTGGGACAAACCCGGGGACCGATACATGATTGACGAGATCACCAGAGACGTTGGGTCCGGGCACAACGTTGTGCAAACGGTGTTCGTTGAAGTCGATGCCATGTACCGGGCGTCGGGCCCGGAGGAGATGCGTCCAGTCGGAGAGGCAGAGTGGGTTCGAGGGATAGGAGCTCAGAGCGATAGTGGCTTGTACGGTCCAACAAATGTGGCAGCCGGGATCGTGGGGTATGCCAACCTCAACTTGGGAGCGGCCGTGGAGCCGGTGATTGAAGCCTTGGAGTCGGCCAGCAGTGGGCGCTTTCGTAGCGTACGGCATACTTGTAGTTGGGACGCCTATGAACCACTGCGGTCACACCGCTCAGGCTGGCCTGGAATGATGGCAGAAGCCAACTTTCGAGAAGGCCTGGACAAACTCGTAAGAAAAGGACATGCCTTCGATGCCTTGGTCTACCATCCACAGCTTTCGGAGCTCATAGAGTTGGTGGACGCATTCCCAAACGGGATTTTTGTCCTCAACCACATCGGTCGGCCTTTAGGAATAGGGCCTTATGAAGGCCGCCGCGATGAGGTATTTGAAGGCTGGAAGAAAGAGATGACGACCTTGGCAGGACGGGCCAACGTGTTGGTCAAGGTCGGTGGCCTGGGCAACCGGGTCAGTGGTTTCGGTTGGGACGCTCAACCAGTGCCGCCCACCTCGGAGGAACTGGTCGAAAAGACCGCCCCCTACTACCTGCACACCATTGAAACGTTCGGGCCTGAACGATGCATGTTTGAAAGCAACTTCCCGGTAGATAAGAATTCTTACTCGTACACAGCCATCTGGAACTCATTCAAACGCATGACCCGAGGCTTCTCAGACGCCGAGAAGACATGGCTGTTCCACGACACCGCCGCAAAAGCCTATCGCCTGCCGTTGCTGTTCGAGAAGTAGGAGCTAGAAAGCGCGGACCGGGAAGACGCGTCGGTAGACCCCCGGAGAGCCTGGAGGATGGTTGTAATGGCCGCCGATGTACTCGTGCATGGTGTCCTCGGTACGGTACTTTTCCCAGAGTAAAGACTCAGGCACTTTTTCGTGTTCGAACTCGTACATCGTCAGGTATTTGGGAGATCCATCAACCACGTGGTAGCGGCGCACCGCCAAGCAACCAGGAATCGTCAGATTGCGCGGGGTCCGCTGGTTGTCGTAGTAGTCGTTGTACTTTTCTTCGATCTCAGCCGGCACTTCCATCCGGCCGATCTGCAGCGCAGGGGCCATTCCTCGGCCTGTGGTATCTGGATCGACCTCCGATGGATATATCTGAGTGCAGATATTACGCACGGTACCCCGCCCAATGACATTCGGGGACATACGCTTGGTCCAGTCCGTGGGGTTCTGGCTCATTAGTTTGTATTCGGGGGACTCTAATGC
>CAJWGH010000164.1 GCA_913031095.1 uncultured Chloroflexota bacterium
AAAGCTATAAGCCAATCGTCGCCGAGGCAGCCCGCAAGGCGGCCACGGAAGTTTACAACCGGATCATGGTGACGCACCTGTTAAACGATAAGAGTAGGCCCAACCGGGTTGCTGGAGCCGTTGGTTTTAATGTTCGTACCGGGGATTTCTATGTCTTCCGCGCGAAGGCCGTTATTGTAGCTGCTGGCGGTGCGTCGCACATCTTCAAGCCGCGCGCGGTCGGAGAAGGCATGGGACGTACCTGGTACGCCCCATGGAGCAGCGCCTCCGCATATGCATTGCCAATCCTATCTGGCGCTAAGATGATGCAGATGGAAAACCGGATCGTCCTAACCCGATTTAAGGACGGTTATGGCCCGGTTGGTGCCTACTTCCTGCATCTCAAGACGTACACTGAAAATGCGTATGGGGACGAGTACGAGTCCAAGTGGTATGATCACACCAAGGAATTGGTCGGAGATTACATCGATCGGCACCCTGTGCCGACCTGCTTGCGCAACCATGCTTTTCTGGAGGAGATAAAAGCGGGCCGTGGGCCCATCCGCATGGTGACGAAGGAGGCGTTTCAGGATCCGCATAAGGAGACCGTTGGCTGGGAAAATTTTCTTGGTATGACAATTGGGCAGGCAGTTGTCTGGGCCTCGCAGAATATCGACCCGAAGCATACCAATCCCGAGTTGACCACCTCGGAACCATACGTCATGGGTTCGCACGCCACTTGCTCTGGCGCATGGGCGAGTGGCCCATCGGACTATGCCCCTTCAGATTATCAATGGGGTTACAACCGGATGATGACTGTCGATGGGCTTTTTGGTGCTGGCGACACGATCGGCGGCACTGCCCACAAGTTCTCGTCGGGATCATTCACTGAAGGCCGGATAGCAGGAAAGGCGGCGGTCAATTACGTGAACGATTTGGGTAGTGAGTTGCCTGAGGTAAATGAACGGGAGTACGAAGATTTGAAGAGGGTTGTCTTCCAGCCTATGGAAAATTTTGAAATTGGTCGCAACGAGATCGTCGCCGGATCTGTTTCACCGAGTTATTTGCTCCCCCTCCACGGTCTTCAGCGGCTGGAGAAGATCATGGACGAATATGTCGGCGGCATCAGTTCCCATTACACAACGAATGAACCCTTGCTTTCACGCGGGCTAGAGTTGCTTGGCATGCTGCAAGAAGACCTCGACTATCTAGGGGCAGAAGACTTGCACCAGCTTCAGCGCGCGTGGGAACTTCAGCATCGGGTTCTGGCCTCCGAGTGCGTTACCCACCATACGATGTTTAGAGAGGAAACGAGGTGGCCGGGGTACTACTATCGGGCCGATCATCCGAAGCTGGATGACAATGATTGGCATTGCTTTACACTATCCCAATACGACCGGGACTCCGGGAAATGGGAAATGGAGAAGGCCCCCGTCTATCATATCGTCGACTAGATGGGGTCCGACATACATCCTGTCGATATTGTGAGAAATTCTTGGCGATGATCGAGGCCGACTGGATCGGGTCTCCATTAGAGGGATAGACACAAAGTGGAATTTATTGGTTGATTTCGGTGACGTTATTGGCGTCTGACGAGCTGGCGATGAGAATAAGAAGGTTGCTTTTGGGATCATGATCATCGCCCAGATCACCGACACTCACCTTTTGGCTGCCGACGCAGACGACCCGATGTTTAACGCGCGGACAGAGAACCTTCGCGCGTGCGTAGCCGATATCAACGGCCTTGATCCCAAACCCAATGCCGTAATTCACACTGGCGATATCACCCAACACGGCAAGGCGGCAGAATTTGCCCACGCCCGATCGCTCCTCGCCAAATTAGAGGCGCCTTTGTACGTCATCCCTGGCAACCGTGATGGCCGAGAGAGAATGGTCCAATCCTTTGCAACCGACGGTTATATATTGCCGGAATTTGCTTTTGTGCACTATGCAGTCGAGACGTATCCCGTGAGGTTGGTTGCGGTGGATACTCTCTCCGACGATGGTAGTGCCAAGGGGGACCTTTGCGATGCCCGCTTGGCAGTGCTCGACGCGACCCTGGCCCAAGTGCCCGCGCGGCCGACGGCATTGTTCATGCATCACCCGCCATTCGACGTGTCTGCCGCTCCGGACCCGTTTGCGTACCAGCATCGAAAGGCAGTAGCGGGTCTGGTAGCGGTTGTATTGCGGCATCCGCAGGTAGTCCGCATCTTCGCCGGCCACATGCACCGCCCATGGACTGGTACGGTAGGTGGCGTTGCCGCCAGTACCGTTCCAAGTGTTGCCGTTGATCGGCGCTATGGACCCTATACTGCAGCGATGGAGGGGCAGCCGGTCTACCAGGTGCACAGGTTTGAGGGCGTTGGGGGATTTGTCAGCCAGACCCGCTTGCCTACATCTGATTTGCAGCCGTCCGAGTCGTGCGGCCAAGTCTTTTCAAATTCTGCCAGATTGTCTGGCTCCCCGTAGCACGTGGGCGTAAACCTCGCGGTGGCTGTAGCGTTGGATCAATTGTGGTCCGTTGTTGACAAGGTTGGGCTGTCCACGGAAAAATTGGCTGAATAATAGTATTTTGAGAGGTTACATGGCTAGGCTCATACCGCCACATGGAAAAAGTCAGCTCAAACCGCTGATTGCTCTCGAGGCCGGACGCTCCGACGCGTTGGCACGTGCCGAGCGATTGCGGAAGCTTCCGATGTCGAGCCGCGAGGTTTCTGACTTGCTGATGTTGGGGATGGGGGCCTATACGCCGCTCACAGGGTTTATGGGAGAGGCGGACTGGCGCAGCTGTTGTCTAGATATGAAGACTGCAGACGGGATTTTTTGGCCAATCCCTATCACGCTCTCCTGCAAAAGCGATCTCGCCGCTGGCATCACTGTCGGTGAGGAGGTGGCCTTGCTGGATGACACTGGCACAATCTTTGGCACCATCGAAGTGACGGAGAAATACACGATCGACAAGGCGTTCGAATGCACACACGTTTATCGCACCACCGACGTTGCTCATGCTGGCGTCGAGAGGGTGATGCAGCAAGGCGCAATCAATCTGGCCGGGCCAGTGATAGTACTCAACGAAGGACATTACTCGGAAACATACCCTGGTCTCTATTACCGTCCGGCCGAAACGAGAGCGCTGTTTCAGGCTCAAAACTGGAACACCGTCGCGGCTTTCCAGACACGTAATCCCATGCACCGTAGCCATGAATACCTGGCAAAAATTGCGGTTGAGATCTGTGACGGTCTACTCATCCATCAAGTCCTCGGCGCCCTCAAGCCGGGAGACATCCCGGCAAAGGTCCGCGTCGCTTCGATCAACGCCCTGGTGGCAAACTATTTTGTTCCCGGTACTGTAATTCAGGCTGGGTACCCCATCGAAATGCGTTATGCCGGGCCACGTGAAGCCTTGCTACATGCGGTGTTCCGGCAGAATTTTGGCTGCTCACATCTGGTTGTCGGGCGTGATCACGCTGGGTTAGGAGATTACTACGGACCGCTCGATGCTCATCACATCTTCGATCAAATTGATAAGGGCAGCTTGGAAATCCAGCCACTTAAGATTGACGTCACGTTTCATTGCTACAAGTGCGAAGGCATGGCGACGGGTAGGACCTGTCCGCACGGCGAAGTAGATCGACTCAACATCTCTGGCACCCGGCTGCGCGAGATGTTTGCTAACAGTGAAGCTATACCAAAGGAGTTTAGTCGGCCCGAGGTACTCGATGTACTGCAGGCGTACTATGATAAAATAGAGTGATGCCTATTTAATGAAAAGAAAGACAGTTCATTTCTTCGGTTAATTACACACAAGATTGGAACGAGCCTCATTTGGCAGTTACAGTTGTTCTCTCTGAATCCGGTTCATATTTGGAGTTATTG
>CAJWGH010000165.1 GCA_913031095.1 uncultured Chloroflexota bacterium
CTTGAAACCCCTTGTACGCGCCGATCAATAGCGAGCCGTTACCGACCGGGAACACAACGTGGGCCGGTGTCTCTTGGGCAAAGTGATGCGCAACTTCGTATGCAAAAGTCTTGGTTCCTTCGGCGAAGTACGGGCTAAGCATATGTGACGTATAAACCAAACCGTGCTCCTGGCAATAGCTGGCAGCGGCAGCGGTAACGGCCTGCCTAGGGCCTTTTATGGGGTGGACTTCTGTGCCGTAAGCTTTGATCTGCCGCAACTTCGCCTCAGGGGCGTCAGCTGGTACGAAGATGTGTGATTTTATGCCAGCACGGGCGGCATAGGCCGACACAGATGCGCCGGCATTCCCGGATGAGTCTTCTACCAACTCAGTAACACCGTACTCCCTGGCCACCGAGAGCATCGCTGCAGTCCCTCGGTCTTTAAATGACCCGGTGGGATTCAAAAATTCCAGCTTTGCGTATAGTTTCTGCATCGCCAGATTGTCGCCGACGGTCGCGAGTTCTGTGATCGGGGTGTTGCCTTCCCCAAGAGTGAGTGCGAACTCAACGTCGTGCACAGGCGTTGGCATTCCTCGGTGATTTTCGCCATCCGTGGAATAAGCCACGTCTAACGGAGAATCACAATTCGTGCAAGCCTCCACCGACATGTCTGAAGGGCGTGGTTTGCCGCACCTTGGGCAGGTTAATAGGAAATGTGACATTCGGGATGCTCCATTGCTGCTGTACCTACTCGGAAGTCGGTAGTCCGGCAGCTTTCCAGCCTCGCATACCGCCGTCCATGTAAGCCACGTTGGTGAATCCCATTTCGTGAAGCACTTGGGCCCCAAGCGCCGCCATCTGGCCGCCACCTCAGGTTGTAATCACCTGACGTGAGCGGTCTTCTAGTCGTTTATCCCGCAGCCGTTCAGCAATCTCCAAGTCGGCGCGCATGGGGAGGGAACCCAGTGAGATCATCAGCACCTCAGGAGCACGGTCCTCCATGGGGACAGAGTCGGCGTCACGTACTTCGATCAATAGCGCATCCGTGTCGTTTTGAAGTCGTTGCCGAGCCTCTTCGGGCGACACACCGATCACCACAGATTTGGCTTCGTTTACCATATCCGTCCAGCTTTTCGCCATTTTGTTCTCCTGATTGAATATTGCTGGATAGTCCAGCGCACCTGAGCGTAGTTGTACAGTCTTAACTCGTCAAGCCGTCCGGCTATCCGACGACGACGTTGTGTTCCAAGAGAATGCCGCCCCGTTTGTAGGCGATCGATATCGGGTCACGGAGTAAGGCGGCCTGGACCGTCTCTAGAGGAGTTTCTTGTGAGGTGCCCGGCAATGTAATTCGGCGAACTACCGGCCTGCGGCCGACTACGCCTTCTGCAGCATGGGACTGGGCCTCGTCCCGGCCGCCTTGGATGGGCGCCATGAATAGCTCGACGCTGATGCCGCCAGCGGCTTGAGGTAGCAATTGGCTCAAGGTCGCGACGGTTGATGCTGCCCAACCGCTGTGGGCCAT
Source organism: uncultured Chloroflexota bacterium (assembly GCA_913031095.1). The sequence continues at coordinate 1,507 of CAJWGH010000165.1, forward strand.
AGGGAATGGGCCAGGCACCCACCCGTCTGAACTGTGCCCGGCCAGCAAGATCGAACCGCTGGAGCGGGTTAGGTTGGCAAATCTCACAGTGACTTTAGCTTCGCCTTCGTGAGCCATGGCTCCAGTCTCGTCATGCTCTCTGGTGTCCAAGAGATATTGGGCATGTGCCGTGCCCGAGGGGATGGCTATGAGTTCGCCTGCCAACGGGTGAAGCGACTCGTGAGTAGATGCAGGGACCAATTCTCCCGCGCTCCACTGTACCTCGTCTTCGATCTGCATCGAACCCTTGTTGAGGGCTTGTCCTACCGGGCAGAAATTAGACGCCCGTTCGAGACGGGTCCGTTCCTGTTCCGATATATTTCCATGAAGCGTGACAGTTTCTTGGACACCGAAGCCTAGGCCATTGGATGGTCCGGTGGGCCCCACTTCAAAATCTACTGAGATGTCTTCCAATGCTATTTTCCCCCGGTCGGCAACGCCGACCAAAGTGACGACTGTTCAAGCCGCCCAAGCGGCTATGGACAAGTATTGGGGCGGAGGCCCAACCAGGTCGGAGGTTATATTTGGTATGCCGGTTACGTACGAAAATGGCCCTGTCGGGGCTGGTCCGGCAGCCACTGTCGTGATTACCGACTCCTTTCCGTTTGACTGGGCGATTATATTCGGTCGCGCTGCCCTGTCATTATTGCTTTGTGCCATGAGTCATCTCCCAAGTTATGTAACTTCCTGTTCGGTAGCCTATTGTAAGCAGGCTTGCGACTCCATAAGATGTTTTTCGCAGTTCTGTTTTGGCCGGATAGGAGATAGGAATGAAAGTCGGCGTGAATTTAATCAACTTCGGACCAGGAGTAACCCCTGGATCGTTAAAGAGCTGGGCACAGCTATCGGAATCTCTGGGCTACCACCTGCTCATGACGTCCGATCATATTGCTATTACCCCGGATGTCCAGTCTCGCTATCCGGCCCCTTTCTTTGAGCCAGTCTCTCTGCTCGGCTGGTTGGCAAGTGTTACCGACACTATGGAGATCGGTACGACCGTTTTGATTGTCCCATACCGCAACCCTTTGGAAATAGCCAGGGCGTTTGCCAATGTTGACCAGCTTAGCGGCGGACGCTTCATACTCGGTGTGGGCATCGGTTGGGCCCAAGAAGAGTTCCAAGGATTGAGGGTACCATTTAGGTCAAGAGGTGCGATAACCAACGAATATCTGGAAGCCATCAAATTGTTGTGGACGCAAGACGTGGCGTCTTATGAAGGAAAGTTTGCGTCGTTCAAGAACGTACACACAGCGCCTAGGCCCGTCCAGACGCCTCATCCGCCGATCTGGGTGGGCGGCCCCAGTGAGGCGGCCCTGCGGAGGACCGTGTGCTACGGCGACGCCTGGCACCCGATTCGGATACGTATCGATTGGTTCAAGGAAAGTGGTATACCTCGCCTGAGAGAGATCGCTGAAGAGGAAGGTAAAGCGATGCCGGAGCTCTGTCCAAGAATCAGGCTCCGCATCACGGATTCGCCCATGCCGGATGAACAACGCGTGGCAGGAGAAGGCAGCCTCGATCAAGTGCACCGGGATTTAGCGCAATTGGAAGAGCTTGGCTGCACCTACGTCGTCCTAGACACCTATGCCGACGACATAGATACGATAGGGAATAATGAAGCATCGTGGCAGATGCTAAGTCTAATGGCCGAAAAAGTTCTGGACTTGGACAAACGAACAATCCGCTAACCCCGAACTGAGAACGTTCGAACAGACTGACCGCCTATCTGCAGTAGTAGCGTACCTCGAAAGTGGTGCAGCCGATAGGCGATGAGTAAGGGCCGTGGGGCATGCCTGGAGGACGGCAGGCTGACATCCCGATGGTGAACGTCTGGTTGATCCTTGTGTCCTGTAGTTCGCCTTCGATGATGTAGACCTCTTCCCAGAAGTCGTGGGTAATCACTTCTTCAGTTTCCACTCCTGGCGCGAACCGGAGCATCCTGGTCGCTACTCCAGCCTCGGGGTCAAAGTTCAGAATCTTCTCCGTCATACCCTCTCCCGCAGCACCGGAATCGGCGGCTACAGGAGTCCAGGACACCTCGTCGTGATGATGGAACTCTCGTTCTTCCTTGGGCATGACTCGTCCTCCTGGGTGAGATGTTGGAAAAGCGGACCTACCCGCTGAGCGTACCTTTGGTACTGGGGATGGATGAGGGCGAGCGCGGGTCCGGCTCCAGAGCATCTCGGAGAGAGCGAGCCAAGGCTTTGCACAGGGCTTCGGCCTTATGGTGAGGGCTGACCCCGGACATGATCTGGGCGTGAAGATTGATTTTCCCTTCCAGGGCGAAGGACTCGAAGAAGTGCT
>CAJWGH010000166.1 GCA_913031095.1 uncultured Chloroflexota bacterium
GAGAGCCATACTTTGGCCGCGGTATTGAAAACCTGCCGCCCGAGACTTATATGGACCTCACAGGGGAAGGCAGCGGCGTGGCCCAGAAGTTGGACGACAAGACGTTCATTGATGCGATGAGCAAAGTGGCGCACGACCTTCACCAGCAGGGCAATGCGGTGATTATTGGTCGCGGCGCGAACCATATCTTGGCTGACGCTGCCAACACGCTACACGTTGGTTTGTTGGCCCCCATGGAAATTCGGGTTCAAACACTTATCGACCGGGAGCACTTCGAGCGGGAAGAAGCGGAGATTCACGTAGAGGAACTGGAACGAGCCAGAGAAGATTTCGTGCAGAAATTCTGGAAGGTGCACCCTAATGAGGCCAGCCACTACCACATGGTGTTGAACATGGGTAAGATGTCGCCCAAGACTGCAGCAGAGGTCATCGCTCATGCAGCCGGTGACTTGACGGCTTGATTCTCGCCGGATCGGACTATTAGCGTTTGATTATGGGAACAGCTCATTTGCGTCCCCATATTTATGACTATTACGGCGAATAGATGTTTCCCTTTTCAGACGCTAGCCTTCATCACCGGACGCTCCCATATGTGACCATGGCACTCATCTCCCTGAGTGTACTGGTTTTTTTGTATGAAATGACACTGGCCGGTGGTGGAACATTGACCGGCTCAAGCAGCCTGGATCTGGACATTTTCTTCTTCAAATGGGGATTCATTGCCGATGAACTGACTGCTGAACAGCCGTTCCGTAATCTCACAACCGGTATAGGTTTGGTCAATATTGAGACACCGGTTCACACGGTTTTCACCATTTTCAGCTCGATGTTCATCCACGGTGGTTTCATGCATCTCGCGGGCAACATGATGTTTCTGTGGGTGTTCGGCGACAATATCGAAGACCGCTTCGGTCACGTCAGGTACTTAGTCTTCTATCTATTAGCCGGAGTTGCTGCGACGTTGAGTCAGTGGGTGATTGACACCGGATCTCAGACCCCGTTGATCGGGGCCAGTGGTGCCATATCGGGAGTGCTAGGTGCATATCTGGTGTTCTATCCGAACAACAAGATTAAAGCACTGATAATCTTTTACCTGATCACCGTGGTGGAGATGCGTGCGATGTGGCTGCTGGGGGCGTGGTTCATATGGCAATTGATACAAGGAAGCATGTCGTTCGGCTTGGCGAATTCGGTGAATGTAGCGTTCTTTGCCCATATAGGTGGATTCGTGGCAGGCATGGCGTTAGCCGCGGCATACCAACTGGTCAGAGGCGAACAGGTGATTTTGAGACGGGGCGGACCGTCGGGTGCCGGCAGAAACTCCTGGGATTATTGGCACCAAGCTGGCCGCGGTAGAGACTGAATACAAAGGAAATTAACCAGAAAGATGAAGGGCCCGCAAAACGCGGGCCCTTCATCTTTCTGGCTTAGGAATGCCGACTCGCCGCCCTTCTCCGAAGTGTAATTGCGCTTGATCCAGGCTGGAGTGTTGGGATTCGTCAACTATCTGAATACTTTCACTTCTGTCCTGGCGTGGGGGCTACTAGCGGCGCAGACTGTAACCAGCGGGAGTTCCTACAAGGGGAACTCCCGGGGATGGTATGTAAAATGCCGGAGCCTATAAAATCTCCAGTGGTGAAATAGGCCTTTTATGAGGCTTTGCGGGTCGTGATGGGGACGTCTAGATTCGGGAGATAGACCGCCGTGTAAAGGGGGTCTTCAGATAGAACATTTACGGTCGCCAGAAGAGTCTGGCGTCACTGTCGTCTTTTTGGGATATTCAGATTTGAATCATGGAATGTATGAAACTGCTGGGTGGTTTTGACCGGCTTTAAGAGCCACTCACCGTGCAACCGTGACTGGCGGTGGTGGCCATCACGATGATGCCTATCAAAAAGAGAACAACGAAAGCTCGCTGGGCACGTATTCTGGGGAAGTGCATCCTTGAATTCAACTCCGGTTGCGTATTGAGACCAGGAGGCATTTGGACATTCCTGAATCGCGCTGGCAGTATATCTCAACCAGAGCTCGGCAGTACAGTACCTGATCGAGTCGGAAAATTGAACTTGTCAAAAACTGGCCTACATAACTCAGGATGCACGCTCACCGCATAGACGGTCTGATTGTAGTTCCAGGCGTGGGACAGACACTGGGATTGTGATAATATACGCCAAGGCTTATCTAGGGCATCTATCGACGGTGGGCTTGGTGCGTACCGTTGCCCGAACAGCTCGTAAATATACCCACGATTAGGAGCGAGAGAATGCTTGAATACAAGCCAAACACAGTCCTTTCTAACCAAGAATTCGACTCGATAGGTTCCTCGCCCGTCCGCCACGACGGCGCTGACAAAGTGACTGGGCGCGCTAGGTATGGCGCCGACACCAATATGCCCGGTATGCTCTATGGGAAGATTCTTCGCAGCCCTCACGCTCACGCAGTGATAAAATCCGTGGACGCCACCGAAGCTGAAGCGATGCCTGGAGTCTATGCAGTTGTTACCTCTGCTGACTGGCCGGAGACATCAATGAAGCTCACTGACCTGGCCGAGGGAGCGATTCACAATCTTGGTTTCTTGAGCATGAACGTCCTGGCAAGAGGCAAGGCCCTGTACAAAGGCCATGCGGTAGCAGCTGTTGCCGCCGTCAGCACTCATGTCGCTGAAGAAGCATTGACCAAGATTAAGATTGACTACGAAGTATTGACTCCGGTGCTTTCGGCTGAAGAAGCCATAAAGCCAGGCGCGCCGATCTTGCATGACCGCTTAGCCGCCGTCGCCAGCCCGGCCCTCCGTCCCGGTGGGTTGTTAGAAGACGATGCTGACAGCTTGCAGACCAACATCGCGAACAAGTTTGAATTTAGCCTCGGTGACCTTGAGCAGGGCTTCAAGGACGCCGATATAATCGTTGAGAAAGAGACAACCACCCGGGCAGTTCACCAAGGCTACATTGAGCCCCAGGCCGGCGTAGCCCATTGGCAGGCCGATGGCAAAGTGACGGTCTGGTCCAGCAGCCAGGGACAGTTCACAGTCCGCGACCAGACAGCCCGTTTTTTGGGGATACCTGTCTCTCAGGTTAAAGCGATTCCCATGGAGATCGGTGGTGGATTTGGGGCCAAGGGAATCACCTATGTGGAGCCTGTGGCAGCTCTCCTCTCTCGAAAGTCTGGACGTCCTGTGAAAGTACAACTGTCTCGCCCCGAGGTCTTCGAAGCCACCGGACCTACCTCGGGCACCAAGATCAAGGTCAAACTGGGAGCCACGAAAGATGGCAAGCTGATTGCAGCTGAAGCCGAATTGATCTACGAGGCCGGAGCTTTCCCGGGTTCGCCTGTAGGTGCTGCAGTCCAATGCATGATGGGCCAGTACGACATTCCGAACGCCCACCTGACAGCTGTCGACGTTGTTGTGAATATGCCCAAGGCTGCTGCCTACCGTGCGCCAGGGGCTCCGGCAGCCGCGTTCTGTATGGAGACCGCCTTGGACGAGCTGGCCGAAAAACTGGATATCGACCCCTTGGAATTCCGTCTGATGAACAGTGGAAAAGAGGGTTCCCGACGGGTCACTGGTCCGGTCAACCCTCTGGTTGGGTACGTCGAAACCCTTCAGGCGGCCAAAGACCACGCTCACTACAACACCGAGCTAGACGGAAAATTGCGCGGCCGCGGCATCGCCTCAGGCTTCTGGGGCAATAACTCCGGTCCCGCATCGGCGGTTGCCGTGGTCAACTCTGATGGTACCGTCAGTTTGACCGAAGGTTCGCCGGACATAGGTGGTAGCCGTGTGGCTATGGCTCTGCACGTTGCCGAGGTTCTGAACCTTTCCGTAGAG
>CAJWGH010000167.1 GCA_913031095.1 uncultured Chloroflexota bacterium
TGGTGGAGATAGAGGGACTCGAACCCTCGGCCTCGGCATTGCGAACGCCGCGCTCTCCCAACTGAGCTATATCCCCATTGTAACCCTTTAGGACTTGCCCGTGCAGGCCCGCCCCAGGGACCTTCCAGGTCTCCATTACGCCTAGGAGACCGTTTTGAATCCTAAGGCCCGCGCCGAATGACTGTCAAGCAGGTGCCGTCCAAATGCCCTAGTCTGGCGGATGTCAAACCACCTACTCTACTCAAGCCCGTTGACGCTTAATTGCCTCACTGCTAGAGTGAACTCTAGCCAAAAACTTGCTTTGGAGAGCGTTCATGACATCCACCAAGAAAGACCCTATCTTAGTCGTGGTCCAACTGACTGGCGGTAGCGACTACATGAATATGGTGGTCCCTTATGCCGACTCTCTCTATTATGATAATCGCTCTACCGTGGGCATACCCGCTGAGGATGTGCTGCCGATCAATGACCGATTTGGCTTCAACCCTACTCTGGGTGCGGTGAAAGACCTCTATGATCAGGGTCAGGTCGCCGTTATTAATGGCGTGGGTTATCCCAACCCCAACCGTTCCCACTTCCGGGCTATGGATATCTGGCACACTTGCGAGCCGGAGAAGATTGCCACAGAAGGCTGGCTGGGCCGAGTGATTCGCGACATAGACCCCCACAGCGAGAACGTACTCACCGGAGTGAACTTCGGCCGGGGACTGCCCAGGGCTATGGCGCTGACCGGCGTTCCTGTGGCCTCGGTGGCTGTCTTGGAGGGCTACGGTGTTTTGACCGGTATCTCAGGGGAAGAGCAGCGCGCCAGAGCTTTAGATATATTCGAACGGATGTACTCCCCGGCAATCGGCACCGGAGCAGCTATGGACTACTTGGGACGTACCGGGTTGGACGCATTAAAGGGGGCCGATATTTTGAAGACCGCCGCGGATAGCTATTCCTCTACCATTGAATACGCCGCTACTCCTATAGCCCAGAGTTTGCGCGGCATGGCCCAGGTGATTCTGAAAGATTTGGGAACTCGGGTGCTTTACACCTCACAAGGCGGTTATGACACCCACGCGAACCAGGTCCCGGTGCAGACTCCGCTGCTGAGTGACCTGTCGGTTGGAATCGGAGATTTCTTTGCCGACCTAAGAGAGCACGATGCTGCTGACAATGTGATGATGATGGTCTTCACCGAGTTTGGACGCCGCGTCAAAGACAACGGCTCGGGTTCAGACCATGGTTCGGGTGGCGCGTCTTATATGATTGGCCAGCCGGTGAACGGTGGCATGTACGGAGAATATCCGTCGCTGAAAGAAGAGGACCAGTTGGACGGCGATCTGCACTTCAACGTTGATTTCCGGAGCGTCTACTCCACTATCGTCGACAGATGGATGGGGCTGGATGCCCGGTCTGCTATCGGTGGTATCTACGAGCACTTAGATTTTGTCTAGGGACAGCCATTGAGGACTGACATGAAGATTGGCATCGGTCTGCCGGGGAACGTCCCAGGAGTTAAGGGTGACTTCATCCTGGAGTGGGCCCAGCGCGCTGACTCTGGACCATTTTCCACTCTGGGCACCATCGACAGGATCGTCTACCAGAACTACGAACCGTTTATCATGCTGGCTTCAGCTGCTGCCGTAACGACTAGGATTAGACTCATGACTGGTGTGATGTTGGCTCCTCTGCGCAATGAGGGAGTGCTGGCCAAGCAGGCTGCCAGCCTGGACGCCATCTCCAACGGACGCTTAACTTTAGGCTTTGGCGTAGGGCGCCGCCCCGACGACTACAAGGCCGCTCCCGCTCCGTACAATAATCGCGGCCGCCGGTTTGAAGAACAGATCGCAACCATGCGACGAATATGGGCTGGTGAAGACCTGAATCCCGACCCTAACCCCGACAATCACGTTGGTCCTGTGGGACCGCCCCCTGTTCAGAAGGGCGGCCCGGAGATCTTGATTGGTGCGGGAACTCCCAGTGCTATCGCTAGAGCTGGCAGGCTGGGAGATGGTTTCCTGGCCCCGGGGACTAACCCCGACACAGTTGAGTCCGCCTACAAGACTGCGACAGAAGCATGGGAAGCTGAAGGGAAGCCGGGCAAGCCGCGTCTGGCTGCTGTCTGTTCCTATGCACTGGGCCCCAAGGCTGCTGATGTGGTCAGTGGCTACATCAGGCATTACTATTCGTTCTTGGGCCCGGTGGCGGAAACGATGGCCCAGAACGCCGCTTCGTCTACAGAGGCGATTACCGGCCTTATCAAAGACATGGAAGGACTGGGCATGGACGAATTAGTATTTCTGCCCAGCTCCGGCGAGATGGATCAGCTTGACCGATTGGCGGATATCGTTGGCTAGACTGCACACAAAGACAACGGTGGTGAGAGATAAAGATGGCACAGAATAAGGAAGTGGCAGTATTCGGCGGTGGGTGCTTCTGGTGCGTAGAAGCCGTGTTCATGGAGATAAAGGGAGTGAATTCAGTGGCCTCCGGATATTCGGGAGGTCACGTGGAAAACCCCAGCTACTATGAAGTGTGCGGAGAGCAGACCGGGCACGCAGAAGTTGTGCGTTTGGAGTTCGATTCCAGCCAGATCGCATTCAAAGAAATGCTTGAGGTTTTCTTCGCCTCCCATGACCCCACTACGCTCAATTACCAAGGGGCTGACAAAGGTACTCGCTACCGGTCAGTGGTTCTCTATACGAGCGAGGAGCAACGAGACCAGACAGCCGCGTTTATCAAGGAGCTAGATGCTTCGGGAACCCAACCTGGCCCGGTAGTGACTCAGATAGCTGAGTTTGAAAGGTTCTACGAGGCTGAGGAAGAACATCGGCAGTTCTATCTGAACAACCCTGGCAGCATGTATTGCCAGGTTGTCATCAGTCCTAAGGTAGCCAAGGTCCGTCAGAAGTTCGCCAAGAGCCTTCGGTAACTTATACACCCATAAGCCAACTAAGGCCCCATTCTTGGTCGAATAGTCGGACCACCGCCGCACGTAGGTTATCCGTATCCAACGATGCTGCCTGATTGATGCGATCCTCTCGAGAGAGTTCAAGACGAAAATGAGTGTACCTGCTAGTCTGTGAAACTCATCTTGGCTCGCAATAAGGAGGCATGACTATGCCGTTTGGTGGGAACGATTGGCTTGCTTTGACGCTAGAACCTACCCTGGAACCTGAGATTCCTATCTGTGACCCGCACCACCACTTTTGGGACAGACGATTGGAGCGTATCCCATATCAGAACTACCTGCTGCCAGAGCTGTATGACGACCTGAACAGCGGCCACAACGTACGTTCCACCGTGTTCGTCGAGGCCAACGCAATGTACCGGCCAGATGGCCCCGAAGAGATGAAGCCGGTTGGAGAGGTCGAGTTTGTTCAAGGCCTGGCATCGGCAGGCGCTACTGGTCTTTACGGCCCGGCCAAGGTGGCGGCGTCGATCGTGGGTCATGCTAATCTAAATCTAGGGGACCGGGTTGAGCCGGTTCTGGAGGGATTGTATGGAGCGAGTACCAACCGGTTTCGGGGCATACGGCATGGGCTGACGTGGGACTCAGACCCCAGAGTCCAGAACAACCGGTGGAACCTTCAGAGCCAGTTGATGGACGAAAATTTTCGGGCCGGCGCCAGGGTGCTGGCTCGCATGGGTTTCACCTTCGACGCTTGGATGTACTTTCCTCAATTACTCGAGCTGGTGGACTTCGCCCAGGCCATCCCTGAGTTGACCATCATTCTGAACCATATCGGGGGAGTGCTCCGGGTTGGTCCTTATGCAGACCGTGACGAAGAAGTCCTGCCTAAATGGCGAGACGGATTGGCGTCAGTGGCC
>CAJWGH010000168.1 GCA_913031095.1 uncultured Chloroflexota bacterium
CTCGAAGATGCCCAACGGAAGGAATGCGGTGACGACAAAGTTAGGTACGTCCACCACCTCGCTAACTTTCAGGTCCACCGCCACACTGCAAATGCAGTAGGCTTGCTCACGCGACCAGCCGCGCTCCATCAACAGGTGAATCATGTTCAAGAGGGCGTTCCGGGAAGCAAGAGTTCCGTCTTCTGACTGATTGACTCCGTCACCGATGCACATACCTGTAGCGGCGATAAATCGTCTAGGTGCGGCCATCTCGGGATCAGTGAAGTAATCGTCTCGCTCGAATATTGGATAACGGATGCCGCGGCGTTCCGCTTCGCCCTTAAGAGGACGGAAACTCACGTGTAAGGTAGAGTCCATTTCCACAGCCGTCCCACAGCATTCCGAGTCTCCTTGGGCATAGTGCGCATCACCTGCGGAGAACAGCGCACCCTCGGTGAATACTGGCAGCATCAATCGTGTACCAGCGGTGAGTTGCTTGATGTCCATATTGCCACCATGTTCTCGTGGAGGAATGGTCCGGAGACCTTCGCTGGCAAATGGCTCATGGGCGGGGACGGCACCAGCGGGAGTCGGCCCCACTACCATTCCTCCACGGCGCAATAATTCGTCTTCTCTGAGCAGGATTTCTTGGCGCAACTGGCGGGACGGCGCCACTCCAATGGTGCCCATGAAAGACGCTTCGGGGATCGCCACTCCCGGCAATTGAGAGGAGCGGGCAAATCCGTTGCGCATCTCCCAGTGGACCAAGTAAGGCTCGGTGTAAACATCTCTCAGGAACCCAAAGCCTGGCAATATGCTGGTGAAGCCCCAGTTGGCCGGCTCGATGTGCTGGATGGTCACCTCAAGTAGGTCACCTGGCTCTGCTCCTTTCACAAAGACCGGACCAGTCAAAGGGTGGACCAAGCCGAGGTCGGTGCCCAACAGGTCGTCGGCGATGGTTGCTGGCGTGATCTGTCCGTCAAAGGCATTCCGGGTCTGCATGACCACTTCCTCGCCTGGGTCCGCTTCCACCACGGGCGGGATATCCGGGTGCCAACGGTTGTGGCTTTTTTCAGGCTCATCCCCGCACCTTTTGGAATAGTCAATCTCAATGCTTTTCATCGGTTTCCTCCCATCTGTCCTTTTTGATCGAGGTAACTCAAAGCCCACGCTGAAAGTTCACGCATTATAGACCAAAGGTAAGGAAATCCGACATGCGGTTGACGCGGGACCAGCAACCCAGGATACTGAGCGATGTTTTCTAAGGAATAGCTAGGATCGGGAGGCAGGCATGCGATTAGGAGCCATATTCCCTCAGACGGAGATAGGCGCGGATCCATCCGCCGTTAAGGACTTCGCCCAGGCCGCGGAAGACCTGGGATACGAACACATATTGGTCTTCGACCATGTATTGGGTGCGGACCAAACTAAAAGAGACGTTTGGGATCGACCCTACAATAAAGACGACATGTTCCACGAACCCTTCGTAATGTTCGGTTATCTGGGGGCAATCACCGAGAAGATCGAGTTTACCACCGGTGTCCTGATCCTTGGTCAGCGCCAAACCGGGCTGGTGGCGAAACAAGCCGCTGAGGTCGACGTGCTGACTGGCGGCCGCCTGCGTCTTGGCATCGGGATAGGTTGGAACGAGGTCGAATATGAGGCTTTGGGACAGAGCTTCAGTAATCGGGGACGCCGCAGCGAGGAGCAGATTGAGCTGCTGCGTCAGTTGTGGACCAAGGAAACCGTGGACTTTAACGGCCGATACCACAAAGTCACCAACGCCGGTATAAATCCCCTACCGGTGCAGCGCCCCATACCCATCTGGTTGGGCGGCGGCGAGGACCGGGTGATAAAACGCATCGGAGAGATGGCAGATGGGTGGTTCCCTCAGTTCCAGCCCGATAGCGCGGGCCAAGAGAAACTGGCTCAGATGCGCGAGTATGCCACCAAAGCAGGCCGGAACCCCAAGGAAATCGGCATCGAAGGACGCGTTGCCTACGCCACTGATAAACAAGATGACTGGGAGAAGATAGCCGCTTCATGGGATGAGGTAGGCGCCACGCATCTCTCGGTAAACACCATGCGCGCTGGTCTAAAAGGCCCGGATCAGCACATCGAAGCCATTAAACGTTTCAAAGAGACCGTCTCTAGGTAACCACTCCTGAGTGGAGAGACAGGTTGCTTTGCTTGTTGATAGGTCCGCGCAGCCAGCGGTCGCTGATCGTGTAAGACTGGCCAGTGAAATGAAAGGCGCTGGCCTTACCTAATTCGGTGGCAACCAACATCCAGTGGCTGGGCAAGTGCGATTCCAGCCCAATGCCTCTGAAGCATCAAATGCTTAAAAACGTTTAGTCCCGGATCAGGTCCTTGACCCGGTCAAGTATGCGGTTGCTGACGTCGTATTTGGTCAGCAAGGGCAGCTCTTCAACTTGCATGTAACGGTCGATGAAGGTGACCTGGTTGGTGTCAGAACCGAAGCCGCTGCCTTCGGCTGTGATGTCGTTGGCTACGATGAGATCCAACTTCTTGCTGGCTACCTTGGCCTTGGCGTTTTCGACCAGGTTCTGGCTCTCAGCTGCAAACCCGACCCGCACATAATTGCCTTCGGCCGACTTTAGGATGTCCGTGGTCTTGGCCAGAGATATGTTCAGATCATCTTCAGTTTTCTTGATCTTCTGGTCGGCGGCAGTAGCCGGCCTGTAATCCGCCACGGCGGCAGCCATGATAAGGGCATCGGCGTTGTCTAGATGGCGCTGGATCGCTTCTCCCATCTGCTCGGCTGTACGGATCTGGACCACATTTACCAGAGCCGGATCAGGTAAGTTAGTCGGGGCTGTTACCAAAACTACACCTGCTCCCCTGTCCCGTGCGGCTTCCGCAAGGGCGTAACCCATCTTGCCTGAAGAATGGTTAGTAATAACACGGACCGGGTCGATAGGTTCCACAGTACCGCCAGCGCTTACCACCACGGTTCTTCCTGCGAAGTCCCCATCCTTCCCGATGGTATAGGAGATATAGCCCAGCAACTCCGGTGTTTCTAGCAGGCGCCCAATACCGGACAAGCCCGAGGCGAGCCTCCCGGTGCCTGGCCCAGCTATTACCACGCCACGCTTTTTCAATGTCGCTAGATTGGATTGTGTGGCTGGATGGTCGTACATGTTGCCATCCATTGCCGGGGCAACCACTACTGGGCACTTGGCGGCTACGATGGTGGTGGTTAGTGGGTCGTCAGCTAGACCAAGGGCCAGTTTGGCGATGCAGTGTACGGTCGCCGGAGCCACGACGATAACATCGGCCTGCTGGGCTAGGGCTACATGCTCGACGCTATATTCGGATTCCGGGTCGAAGGAATCGGTCACCACTGTCCTGTGGGTGATGCTACGGAAGGCCAGGGGTGTAACGAACTGAGTGGCGCCGTAACTCATGATGATATCTACTAGAGCCCCCGCCTGGACTAATTTGCTGGCCAGGTCCAAGGCTTTGTAGCAGGCGATACTTCCGGTGACTCCCAGAACTACGTGTTTGTTAGCAAGAGCTCCAGCCATGAGATCAGTCCAATACCTTGGCAGGTGGTTGGTTCTTTCCGTAGATCAGCCTCAGCCCGATAAGAGTCAAGTCTGGGTTGATGGCATCAAAAACATCAGCTTCTTGGGCAATGATATCCGCTAGCCCTCCGGTGCCCACCACCTTGGCGTTCTCTCCTAGCTCTTTCTTGAACCGTGCCACCATTCCGGTAACCAGACCGGTGTATCCGAGCACCAATCCTGACTGTAAAGCTTCGGTGGTATTCTGACCGATAGCTGAATTCGGGGCTACCATTTCAACCCT
>CAJWGH010000169.1 GCA_913031095.1 uncultured Chloroflexota bacterium
CGGGCAAGAAAGGAATCATTTTCGGGGTAGCTAATAACCGGAGCATCGCCTGGGGCATCGCTCAAGCTCTAGGGCAAGCGGGCGCGCGTATAGCGCTCACTTACCAAGGAGACCGTCTGAAAGAGCGGGTGGAGGACTTGGCAGGCACTTTGGACGGGGCTCTGACTCTTCCTTGCGATGCCACCGATGACGAACAGATAGCCCGGGTATTCCAGTCGTTGAAAGAAGAGTTCGGCGATATCTCTTTCCTGGTGCATAGCATAGCCTATGCCAATCGGGAGGACCTGGATGGACGGTTTGTGGACACGAATCGGGAAGGATTCCGTTTGGCCCTCGAGGTTAGTTCCTATTCCTTACTGCCTCTGGTAGGTCATGCTGCTCCACTGATGACAGAAGGAGGCAGTGTGGTGGCTATGACCTTTGACGCCTCCCGACGCGTTTATCCGGGATACAATGTCATGGGCACTGCCAAGGCAGCTCTGGAGCATAGCGTCCGTCAATTGGCCTACGAGTTCGGAGAGCAGGGCGTCCGGGTCAACGCAATCTCCGCTGGCCCGTTGCAAACTCTCGCGGCCCGAGGAATCAGTGGCTTTAAGGACATGCAACACAACGCTGCACAAAAAGCGCCCATGAAGCGGAATATCACGGTGGACGAAGTAGCACAGACAGCCCTATTTCTGTGTAGTGGCCTTTCCAGTGGAATCACCGGCACAATCATTCCCGTGGACGCCGGCTACCACATCATGGCGGTGTAACGGAACGGCCGCCAATCAGAAAACTACGTCTTGCAAAAAAAGAACCGCTGCAATGCGGTTCTTTTTTGCTTAACGGGTGGTGAAAGGCGCTAGCCCGGTGACGAACTCGGGTCCAATCCTTGCAAGTGTCGGCGGTCATCTTCCGCCTGTTGAGGCCTTCCTAGCTGAGCGTAGGCTACAGATCGACGTTCCCAAGCATCGGCGTAATTTGGGTCCAAGGCTATAGCTTTGGTGAATTGGTCGATAGCCTCTTGGAACTTACCTTCGTCGAACCGTTCAATCCCTCGTGACACCATAACCGCGGCGGTTGGGGCCACGCCAACGTCATAAGTGCCCCAAGGAACGTGCTCATTGTCAGGCTCTTCCCCATCGGCTTCTAGATCAGGTTCAGACGTTCTGTCGTCTGCTGGAACAGTCTCGTCTTCTAAAAGAGTATCCACCTCTGTCCCAGATGATTCGGTAGTTTCTGGCGATTGCGAATCCACGGTCACAGTGACGGTGGTTGGAACCTGAGGTTGGGGCGGAATAGGCTTACCTTTATCGGGTTCTTGGGGAGAATCGGCGTCATTAAGATCCCAGCCGCAGCCGGTACAGAAGTGCTGGCCAGCCGAATGTGATTTGGCGCACCGGGCGCAGGCTAGGCGGTCATCCTGCGCGGCAGGTGAATCGCTTGGGAGCTTGATGAACATCAGAGCGAATACCGGGAGGGCGGCGATTAGTCCGGAGCCCTGGAAAGGCAGGAGACCTAATATCAGCGCTACTCCACCCCAAGCCCAGCCATTGCGCCTTTTAGTGATGGCTAGCCGGGCCGTCCAAATGGCCAGCAAAACTACCACTAGATATTGAAATAATACAGATAAGTCAGCCAACTGATATGTCCTAAATACTCCCCTTCTGAGCCTGAGGGATCCGTTAGTATCTGATGTTGAATATACACCTGCAAGAGTCGCACGGCAACGCCCTTGCAGGGGATTGGACGCTATTTGATCTTATGTAGAAGAAGGTAATATTCGTATGTATAACAAGTTAAATATGACGAAAATTGACAGGGGAAAATCCCTACTGCTAGAATTGGGCGCGACCCGAATGGTGAAGCAAATCCACGCCTATAGCGTGCCTGACGAATCGAGTTGCCTGATAGCTAAATTACTCTATTATTTCCGGTAGTTACTAGGTAAAAAGTTGATAACTCGGATCGAGCAGATCAAGTGTTCAACAATCGTGAGTGACACGATGTTGCACAACCCGTTCATACAGTGAGGAGGTGACGCGTGTCGGCATCAGACCAGAGAACTACTCTTCAACAATTCGTAACTTCGGAGTGGCAGGTAACGGGCCAGAATGATGGTCTTGGCGCCGTAATCATGGCCATTGCTAACGGTTCGGTTAGAGTACAACAACAGGTCCAGCAAGCTGCGTTGGCTGATGCACTAGGTACTACCGGGGAGACGAACGTCCAGGGTGAAATAGTTCAACGCCTGGACGCAGCCAGCTCTGACATTTTCGTGGAGACCCTATCCCAGTCGGGGCACGTGGCTGCCATAGGCTGTGAGGAGATTGAGCGCCCGGTTATCGCCGAAGGCGAGGTGGCCAACGGCTATATCGTGTTGATGGACCCGTTGGACGGTTCATCCAACATAGATGTCGCGGTGAGCATCGGTTCAATTTTCGGTATCTGGCAAAAGAGTCCAGGAGAAGTTGTAAACGACGATTCCCTTCTGCGCCCCGGCAACCAACAGGTTGCCGCTGCCTACGTGGTGTATGGCTCCAGTACCGTCTTGGTTCTGGCTACAAAAGACAGCGTTCAAGGTTTCACACTGAATAGCGAATCAGAGTCTTTCGCGCTGACTCACCCAAACATTAAAATTCCTGCCGACTGCCCTTACTACAGCACAAACGAGGGCAATAACAAAGTTCTGGACGAATCTACTCAGAAAGCGATTTCGCTCCTCCGGGACAGGTATTCCCAGCGGTACGTGGGGTCATTGGTGGCGGATTTTCACCGGAATCTTTTGAAGGGCGGCATCTTCGCTTACCCAGCTGACACTAACCGCAAAGAAGGCCGACTTCGTCTGATGTACGAGGCTAATCCATTGGGATACGTGGCTGAACAGGCTGGAGGCGCCGCCTCAACTGGATACGAACGGATAATGGACGTCATCCCCAAGGAATTGCACCAACGCACGCCCTTGATATTGGGCAACAAGGATGTTGTTGACGAAACCGTGTCCGTGATTAGCGGTGGCTAAGAGTCTTGATTGCTACTCAACATAACCAGGATAATATGGGGAAAAGAGGTGATTCATGGATAACCAGCGTTTAGTACAAACTGCGCAGGCACTGGTTGCGAAAGGGAAGGGTATCCTGGCGGCTGATGAAAGCAGCGGTACGATCAAGAGAAGGTTCGACACCATTAACGTGGAGTCAACTGAAGAGAACAGACGCAATTACCGCGAGATGCTGTTTCGCACAGCGGGTGTGGACGAGTTCCTTAGTGGCGTGATCTTGTTTGATGAGACCATCCGCCAGGGGGCCGCCGATGGCACCCCCATGGTTAAAGTATTATCGGACCAGGGCATCATACCCGGCATCAAGGTAGATAAGGGTACGATTCCGTTGCCTGAAGCACCAGATGAATTGGTGACAGAAGGTTTGGATGGCCTGCGTGACCGTCTCAAGGAGTATAACGAACTTGGCGCCGGGTTTACGAAATGGCGAGCGGTGATCAGTATCAGCAATGAGACCCCTACATCCTACGGTTTAGCCACTAACGCCCATTCCTTGGCCCGTTTCGCGGCATTGAGCCAGGAAGCGGGATTGGTTCCCATTGTTGAGCCTGAAGTCTTGCGAGACGGAGACCACGACATCGATAAATGTTTTGAAGTCACCGAAGAGACCTTGCGCGAAGTGTTCGACCAACTGGCCCAACAGAAAGTGCTCTTGGAAGGCATGCTTCTGAAGCCCAGCATGGTGATATCCGGTGGCTCAGCAGCCAAACGCGCTGACCCCGAGGAAG
>CAJWGH010000170.1 GCA_913031095.1 uncultured Chloroflexota bacterium
AACGCTGAGGCTGCCGAGACATGGCGTCAAGAAAACAATGACCGGGTATTTCTTGTTGAAAAGGAACCGGACGCACCACAATCCGTGAAAGACTTCTACGAGGCGCTGGAGGAGGTTAAAGAACTTCAAACAGGCGACTTCGGCGGCATCCTGAAGGTGATGGGCCCACGGCCAGTCATCATCCGATTGTTGGATGCCCCGCTGCACGAATTCCTACCTCCATATGAGACTCTATTAAGCGAGCTCCTGGAGCTTCGACACTCCGGTGCCACTCAGGCCGACACCGAAGGGAAAGAGGCATTTCTGCATCTTGTGGACTCTCTACGTGAATCCAACCCCATGCTAGGGCACCGCGGATGCCGGTTGGGGCTAAGCTTCCCAACCATCTATCGGATGCAAGTAGAGGCCATCATTACGGCCGGGGCCCTTCTCGTGAAAGAAGGATTGGATGTTAATCCGGAGATCATGATTCCTTTGACCGTAGACGTGGAAGAGATGCACAGGCTCAGAGAGGATCTGAGCTTGGTGGCATCACAGGTGCAAGAACGGCACAGCACCAAGGTTCATTACATGTTCGGCACTATGATCGAAACACCTCGCGCCGCACTGACCGCCGGAGAGATCGCCAAGGAGTCGGAGTTCTTCAGCTTCGGCACGAATGACCTAACTCAACTCGCCTTTGGATTCAGTCGGGACGACGCTGAAGGTAAGTTTCTAAGGTCGTACATAGACGAGGGCATCCTACTCAGGGATCCATTCGCTTCGATTGATCCCCAGGGGGTTGGCGCATTAGTGAAGATCGGAGTGGAGGCCGGACGCCGTGAACGACCCGACCTAGAGATCGGGATCTGCGGCGAACACGGCGGCGATCCAGCCAGCGTGGTGTTCTGCCACGAGGCTGGTCTAGACTATGTAAGCTGCTCGCCCTTCCGTGTCCCGGTGGCCCGGTTGGCCGCTGCCCAGGCAGCTTTAACTGAAAATTAATAGCTGGCCATGACCGAACCCAGCTCAAAGATTTCATCTACAATTGAGTGGACCAATTCTATGTATAGTTGCCCCGTTAATGAGCCTGAGCTAGACTGCTACCCAGCCTCATTTCCCCGATGATAAGGAGATTACCTTGACGACCACACCACCTGAGGCAAGGGCCCAGATCGTAAACATGGTCCGCGATTTTGTGCGCCGGGAAGTGGAGCCAGTGGCCGCAGAACACGACCGCGAAGACTCGGTTCCATTCGAACTCATCAACCGTATGAAGGAGTTGGGATTATTCGGCATCACGGTGCCTGAAGAGTACGGAGGCATGGGATTGGATTACACAACTTTCGCCTCCATCTTCGAGGAGCTTAGCAAGGGGTTCATGACCCTGAGCGGAGCCATCGGTACGCACCACATCCTGACCTATGTACTGACCCATTACGGGACCGAGGAACAGAAGCAGAAGTTCTTGCCTGATTTGGCGTCTGGCCGCAAGCGAGGTGGGCTGGCCTTGACGGAACCCAGCGGCGGCACCGACATGGCCAACCTGCAGACCACTGCCACTAGAAATGGGGAAGAGTACACCATCAACGGCACGAAGATGTTTATCACCAACGGGCGCTACGGTGACATGTTCTGCCTGCTGGCCCGTACCGACCCTGATAAGGGAATGAGACACAAAGGGATCAGCTGCTTCGTAGCCGAGAAGGGTGGCTCAGGATTCGAGGTAGGCCGCGATTTGGATAAACTGGGTTACCGCGGATTGGACACCTGCGAGTTGATATTTGATAACTACGCGGTGCCGGCTGATAACCTGGTTGGCGGAGAAGAAGGCACTGGGTTTGGGATGGTAATGAGCGGGTTGGAGACAGGCCGCATAAACGTCGCTGCCCGCGCGGTGGGAGTGGCCCAGGCAGCATTCGAGGCTGCCATCAAGTACTCTCAGCAACGGGAAACCTTCGGCAAACCTATCTCGGAGCACCAAGCCATCCAGCTCAAGCTGGCAGACATGGCCACCAAGATTCAAGCAGCGCGGCTGTTGGTCTACGATGCTGCCGCCAAGAAAGACACCGGTCACAGGGTTGACCTGGAATCAGGCATGGCAAAGCTCTTCGCAAGCGAGGTGTGTTTGGAAGTGTCCATGGAGGCCATGCGCGTCCACGGAGGCTACGGGTACATCAAAGAATCCCCGGTGGAGCGTTACTACCGCGATGCGCCGTTAATGATCATCGGTGAAGGGACCAATGAGGTCATGCGTCTGGTGATTGCCAAGCAATTACTACGGCTGCCGGAGTACCAGCTTTAGGACCGCCGTACCTCCCTTATTCCGCTCATCCCGAGTCTAACGAATAAACTCTTCAAAATAAGTGTCGTAGGCGGAAGGCCTACCTTACGACTTAATCCGGCACGCTCATCACGACCTGATGGTTTAAGTTAGTCGACTAGACTCCAACACCTGCTGAAATTGCGCCGAGGCAAGGCTGACAAAACCCCTCCCTGGCATAAAATGGGTTTCTGATTTGCATAGGTCGAGGACTTACGACACCTAGCGACCTTTCCATTGGGGTTTTCGTTTCTCAGCGAAGGCTTTCGGGCCTTCTTTGGAGTCTTCGGTTAGGAGCAGGGCGTCGTACATCTGGTAGGTCAGGGCTGATATGTCCTGGTTGGACATATTTAGACCTCGGTAGGCCAATTCTTTAAAGGTCTGGACTGCCAGGGGTGCGTTCTCGGAAATCTGCTGGGCCATGGTCATCGCTTCTTCCATCAAGTCTCCGGCGGGGACGACCTTGTTCAAGAAGCCCATGTCGTAGGCGCGTTGGGCTGTCACCGGCTGAGCGGTAAGGACCAATTCCAGCACCGACGCAAGATTCATTTGCTTGGGGAGGATGGTGCCAAATGGAGGCAACAGGCTCCACCTTGTCTCAGAGATACCCAGTTTAGCCTCCTCAGATGCTATTCGTAGGTCGCACATCTGGGCGATGGACCAACCGCCGGCAAGGGCAAAACCGTTGACAGCGGCAATCATAGGCTTCCAAGTGCGCGGCCACATGAACGGGGTCTCTTTGGTCATGCTGGCCGATGCTCTGGCCTGTACGCCTTGAGCATTGTCGTCAGCTCGCTCTTTCAAATCACGGCCAGAGCAAAAAGCGCGGCCGGAGCCCGTGATGATAGCTACATATGCCTCTGGGTCATTGTCGAACTCGACTATGGCGTCTGCCAGCTCTTGCCGCAACAGTCTGTTTATCGCATTTAAAGAATCCGGGCGGTTGAGGGTCATTGTGACAATGTTGCCCTGTTTTTCGTAAAGAATCGTCTCAGCCAAAGTTGGTCGCTCCTAGTGGAAGAATGTTGGGTCTAGGTTAGGCGTAGGGCCCCAGATTGGTACCGCCTATGACGTGGATGTGGCCGTGGGCCTGGCTCTGCATCCCCTCACGTCCAAAGTTCGAGAGGATCCGAAAACCATTGGGAGAATACATCGCGCCCATGTCGACTGCCAAGTTACCCATGCGGATCATTAAATCGCTGCTCCACAACTGTATCTGGCTCATGTGTTTTCGCGGCATTACCAACAGCATCATGGGAACCCACGTAAGCCTGTTCACTATGACCATCAAATCGTCGTCCAGATAGCGGTACTTCGCTGGTTCTTGACCGCCGGATATCTTGCAGAATACGCAGTTAGGGTCTGAATGCAAAAGTGGTTGGTCCTCTTAGGTCGGCGGATAACTCGTGGTCTCAACGCCGGCGCAGTTCGCCTTGAGACTATAGATTGCACCCTTTTTCTTG
>CAJWGH010000171.1 GCA_913031095.1 uncultured Chloroflexota bacterium
TGGAACAGCTGACGCTGGACCACCGGTATCGAGTATTCACCCTGCGTAGTTATGGTGTTCAAGGATGCTGTCTAGTCGGTAGGGAACAGGAATGAGCGTCAATCCAGACAGTGAGCTACCCAGGAAACCAGGCGAGCCGCCGACAGTTGACATAATCATCCCTGTTTTCAACGAAGAAGAGA
This sequence comes from uncultured Chloroflexota bacterium, assembly GCA_913031095.1. Next base: position 183 of record CAJWGH010000171.1, read on the forward strand.
TACTTCCTAAGACCATTCAGTCTCTGACCAGATTCCTTGAGAGGAACCTGCCCAACCCATGGCAGGTGACCATCGCAGATAACGCATCTACCGACAGCACTCAAGCCGTCTCAGAGATGCTTTGCCGCCAATATCCCGGCGTGACCTATCTGCGCATCCCTCAGAAAGGACGGGGACGAGCACTACGTACAGCGTGGCTGGACAGCCACGCAGATATCGTCAGCTACATGGACGCCGACCTCTCAACTGACTTAGCACATTTTCCACGGTTGATTCAGGCATTGGAGTCAGGAAGCCACATCGCTATTGGCAGCCGTCTGAGCAAGGAATCCCAGGTCACCCGGGGCTTCAAGCGGGAGTTCATCTCCAGGAGCTATAACCTATTGATCAACTCCATATTCTTCACCGGGGTACCGGATGCCCAATGCGGCTTCAAAGCCCTCACCCGCGCAACGGCCGAGGTCCTTGTCCCCCACATCAAGAACAACAACTGGTTCTTCGACACGGAACTGCTGGTCATTGCTGCCAAGCGTGGGTTCAACATAACCTCGGTGCCGGTCAAGTGGATCGACGACCCCGCCAGCACCGTGAAAGTGATCAGCACCGCCAAGGAAGACCTGAAGGGACTGCTGCGCCTCAGGTTCGGTGGCGTTCCGCGAGTTGGACCACCAGCGCCTCTATCAACAGACCCGTAGACACGCCCAATCATCAGGAGGAAACCCAAATGGAACTGGGCTTAAAGGGTAAACACGTCATAGTCACTGGCGGCGGGACCAACATCGGCCGCGCTATCGTCCACGCATTCGGGAGAGAAGGGTCGAAGATCTCCATCGCGGAACTGGTGCCGAGCCAAGGGGAGATCGTCGCTGCTGAGGTAACCGCTATGGATTCCGGCGCGGTGGTAAACGTCATCCCAACCGACGTCACCGACCCGGAGAAAGTCGCCACCATGATGGCGGCGGCCATCGCCGAGTTCGGGCCAGTCGACGTGCTGGTGAATAATGTGGGTTGGACCATAGACCGGCTGTTCATGGAGAAACCCAGACAAGAGTGGGAGCGGGAGGTCCAGGTCAACCTCTGGGGCGCCATAAACTGCATCCACGCCGTACTACCTGGCATGATAGAGCGGGAGTCTGGGGCGATCGTCTGCATCAGCTCGGACGCCGGCCGTATGGGCGAATACCGGGAGGCGGTGTACTCTGCCTGCAAAGCCGGGGTGATTGCACTGAGCAAATCCGTAGCCAGGGAGACAGGACGATACGGGCTGCGTTTGAACGTAGTCTGTCCAGGCTTGGTGGTTCCACCGGCTGAGGAGTCCATCAGCGAAGAGAGTATGTGGACACAGATGCGGGACATCTTTACCGACGACGTACGAGAGCGAGTGGAACGCAATTACTTGTTCCGCCGTATGGCCAAAGCTTCGGAGATAGCCAACGCAGTGATTTTCCTCTCATCGGACGCCGCCAGCTTCATCACTGGACAAACATTGAGCGTTAGCGGCGGGTATACGATGATGTAGAAACTCATTTCGACCAGCAAATCAAAAGAGGTCTCGATTCATCGAGACCTCTTTTGATTTGCTGGTCGGTTGGATGTCTATTATTTATTCAATTCCACCAGTTCCCATGACCGCTTCTCGATCTTGGGCATCAGGGATTGAACAAGGCTCTCGTCCAATTCGGAAGCGATGCTAGGGTAGCCAGCGCGTTCGATCATGGACTTGAGCTTGCCACCCTTGAACTGGTCTAAGGTCCACTTCAAGGTCTCACCCGAGGTTGTGACATCCCAATAGATGCGGATGTCCTGGTTACGTGGGCCATAGTGGTAATGTGGGCCGTTCTGGAAGCAGTCAAAGGCCAACACTTCAACTTCTTGTCCCGCTACGTCGGTTAAGACGTGGATGGCCATCCCCTCATCATTGATCTGGGGCAGGTGGCGGTATTCCAACCCGAAGCGTATGTTGCCTGCTTCTACCATGTCGCCTTCAACCATCTCGGGCATCATGTGATGGACCGTGCGACGTCCCTCTTTGATCAACTCGCGGGATTTGGCCTCAACCTTGTCCAGTACGGACTTCTTGACAGGGGTTTTTTCCAGGGAATCGGCCAGGTCTTCATAACCGGACCGGCTAACCATGGCGACCATGTTATTACGGAGGTTGTTTAGCGTCCAGCCAAGGGGGTTGCCGGCGGTGGTCTTGTCCAAAAACAAACGGATGTTATGGTTCTCGGGTCCATAGTGATAATGAGGTGCCTGGTCGAAGCAGTCGAATCGCAGGATCTCGGTGTCTTCGCCGTTTATCTTGGAATAGACCTGCACACATAAGCCTTGGTCATCCATTATCTCGGCACGATAGCTCATCGCGAACTCTACTGATCCGCCATCGATAGTTGCTGCGCCTTTCTCCATGATGTCCCTCCCATACTTGCTGTTCTACAAAGAATCCAATCTGCCATTTCTGTAGGCCCGGCAGAGATTTCCGCGATTATAGCATGCTGACCTCAGCACGCAAATAGCCCCTGTTTTGCCGAGCAGGAACATCCCGGTTTATACTCGAATGCAGCTCCAATATCAGTTTGGAGCCCGTTTAGAATCTTCACCTATAACACCTCTGGAGGCACCTACATTGGAGATAGGACTTTCTATTCCCCGGACACCAGACGTTCCCGGTCTGAAGCGATTTGTCGAAACGGCGGAGCATCTCGGGTTCGAATCTGTCTTGGCCGGCGACCATATCGTATTGCCCACCGGCGGTACCAACCAGTATCCCTACACCGCCGATGGGTCGTTCTCCCGCCCTTCGGATGAACCATTCTTAGAGACCATGACCCTTCTGGGTTTCCTGGCCGCGTGCACCGACCGCATCAAATTGGGCAGCACAGTGATCATCCTGCCCTACCGTAACCCAGTGGTCCAGGCAAAGATGTTCGCCTCGCTCGATGTCCTGACTGGTGGCCGTATCATCTGTGGCGTGGGCGTGGGCTGGCTGGAGAAAGAGTTTGAGATATTGGGTCGCGACTACCACCAACGCGGAGCGATGACCGATGAATGGCTGGAAATCATGCAGGTACTCTGGAGCCAGCAGAATCCAGAATATAAGGGCCAGTTCTACGGCATCGATGGGATACAGTTTGAGCCAAAACCCATACAACAGCCGAGCATTCCAGTCTGGGTTGGCGGTCACACCAAGGCGGCGCTGCGGCGGACTGCCAAGTATGGCGCTTGCTGGCACACAACTCGGCAGACGCCAGAGTTCGTGGCCGAGAATATCCCTTATCTGCGGGAGCGGATCGAGAAAGAAGGGAGAGAGCAGTCGGAAGTTACGGTCTCATTGAAGCGCAGCTTATTTTTCACCGACATGGGTATGGGTGAAGCTGGCTACGTGCGAAGCGGCGGCTCACTGATAGCTTCAACTCAGGAAGTTATCGACGACCTCCATTCCTGCCAGGAGATCGGTATCGACCAACTGACCTATGATTTCCGGGTGGAAAGCCTGCCCGACTGCATCAAGGTGATGGAGCATCTGGCCGATAAGGTGCTTCCGGTGGCACAGCGATTAGGCTAG
>CAJWGH010000172.1 GCA_913031095.1 uncultured Chloroflexota bacterium
ACGGCATGGGAGCCTGTCGCCAGCACATAGGCACCATGTGCCCGTCTTATGTGGCAACCAGAGACGAAGAACATTCCACCAGGGGCCGCGCTAACCTGCTGCGGGCCGCGCTTTCCGGCAAACTGCCGGAAGGGACAATGACCAGCAAACGGCTTTGGGAGGCCATGGACCTATGCCTGGAGTGTAAGGGCTGCAAGTCCGAATGCGAATCGGGAGTGGACATGGCCAAGCTCAAGTATGAGTTCTTGGACCAATACCACCGGGCCAACGGAACGCCGTTCCGGAACCGGGTCTTCGGTCACATCAACCGAGTCAGCGTCTGGGGCAGCCGGATGGCTCCTATCTCCAACTTGTTGGCCAGTAACCCTATCGGCAAGATGATGTCCCAGATGGTGCTAGGCATCCACCCCAAACGAAACCCTCCCAAGTTTGTCCGGCAGACCTTTGTTAAATGGTTCAACGGGAGAGGGGCAGGAAACGCCCTAGCCACAGACACCGTTATCCTGCTGAACGACACATACATGAACCACAACTATCCTGAGATCGGGAAAGCCGCCGTAGCGCTATTGGAGGCCGCTGGCCTCAAGGTCGTCTTATCAGAGACTGTTTGCTGCGGCCGGCCAATGATTTCCAAGGGTATGCTAGATGACGCCACGGCCAACGCAGCGACCAACATAAACCAGTTGTACGGCTACGCCGAAGCGGGAATCCCTGTCATCGGTTGCGAGCCCAGCTGCCTTCTGACCTTCCGAGATGAGTATCCGCAGTTAGTCCGGGATGAGAAAGCCCGGAAGGTGGCGGAGAACACATACATGATCGACGAGTTCTTGATGAAGCTCCAAGAAGACGGAAAACTGGCCATGAACATGAGCAAGCTAGAGAAGAAAGTGCTATTCCAGGCCCACTGCCACCAGAAGGCTGACATGGGCACAGCCACCTCTTTGGCGGCCCTGAGATTGGCTCCTGGCTATCAGGTAGAGTTGATCAACGCCGGTTGCTGCGGCATGGCAGGGTCATTCGGTTACGAGAAAGGGCATTACGACCTGTCTATGAAGATCGGCGAAGAGGTCTTGTTCCCCGCGATCCGCGCCAAGGGCGAAGACTGGGAGGTTGCAGTAATGGGTGTCTCCTGCCGCCAACAGGTAGAAGATGGCACCGGCCGCAAAGCACGGCACTTGGTGGAGGTACTGGCTGACGCACTCGGGTAGCTAGATTTTAGGCTAGATGCAAAATTCCCCCACCCGTAAACAAAAGGTGTCAGGGGGAATTTTGTTGCTTCATGACAAGTTGTTCTCTAATCAACGGTGACCCGTCAGGCTCACCATTCTAGGATTCTCCAAAGCTATGCTACTCATACAATGACGCGTAGCTGCAGCGCCTAGCTAACACTCTCCCATTTGCATGAGTCGGCCTTCGCGCCATCCCACCTGCCCGGCGCGGACAGTTAAGTAAGTATCCAAGCGGACCTTGCCGTCCTGTGAATGGCCTGCCGAGTCAATCCATTTGAAGCTGCCTTCACGCATGTCGAATACAGCGGCATCGCCGGACATCCCGACACCCAGTGAGCCGATGGAATCACTCAAGTCCAGAACTTTGGCTGGGGTACTAGTACTGGCCGCTACGGCGTCGTTCAGTGGCATGCCCATGGCGTGGAATTTGCTGACTAGATCGTTCATTTTGTAGACGGTCCGGTCCGGCGGCGGGTTATGAATATCGGTGCTGATGGTGTGGGGGAATAGCCCTTGCTGCATAGCGGCCTGAGCAATCTCAACGTCACAGTGCACTCCAGCGTGGGCCACATCCATGATGACACCCCGGTCCACCGCTTCCCTGACCTGGGGTTTAATCTTGAGGTTTCGGTCCAAGATATTCTCGGGAAGGCCATTAAAAGCGTGGGTGCTGATATCGCCAGGGCCCAGGAACTCCAGGACGTCGGAAAGCGCAATAGGGGTACCCGAGACATGGACCATCAAACGAGTACCGGACTGGTCTGCCACTGCCCTGGCGGCTCTCATGGCTTCGTGGGCGTTCCAGGCGGCTACTGCATTAAAATGCATGCGCACCTTAACTCCAAGACAGAAACCGGGATTCTTCTTGATCGCTTCTGCGGTTGCGTCCACGTCAATCATGCGCATGTCGTGAAGTCCGCCTAGGAGCAACCGGTTGTTGGCCAGCCCGACTCCGCTCACATGCAGAAATGCCAGCAGACGAGTGCGGTGGGCAGGGAAGACGTAGTCCCGCATGGCCTCATAATTGACGAACCCGGCGCTCCCCGCGTCGATCCCAGTGGTAGTACCGGAAGACAGACATATCTCGTCTGGATGAACTGATGTTGGGTTGCCGCCGTGATAAAAGTGGCCGTGGAGGTCGATTAGACCAGGGGTGATCAGCTTGCCGGTGACGTCTACAGAGTTGGCTGATTTCCCCACGTCAATACGCTCAGCTACTTCGGCCACAAGGCCATCTTTGAAGGCTATATCCCGGCGTCCATCGATTCCCTGGGCCGGGTCAAGGATGTTTCCTCCCGTGAGCAGCAGGTCATAGGCAGGTGCGGTGGTCATTGTCTTCTCACTCGATCAAAATCAATGCAAAGGCTATTGCGAAGGGCCATCGGCGTCCGGGTTCTCCCAGCCGAGCTGGACATTAGGTTCCGGGGCTTCCGAGTATTCCACTCGTCTTAGCCGGGGATAAACCTGGGTCTTGGGGCTCTCCAAGTCCTCGTCGGTTATCTCATCGGACTCTTCAAGCTGATGGATGCCCCATTTCTCTATGGCTTCGTCCATCATCTTCTGCACTACCTGAGGAGAGCGCCCTTCTAACCTTCCCAGGTGATAGGCCAGCGTGACTGCCAGTTGGTTCTGGGTGATGTGCTCAAAAGCGTCATCTGCCTTGAGATTCTGAGGCATTCCTCCTGACTGTTCCAGAAGATCGTCCAGCACCTGACCCATGATATCGGTTAGCCCGCCCAGTTCGATCTCGTACATATAGCCAGTCAGGTTATCGGTCAATTCGACGACGCCCTCGTCGGGCAGTACGCCGTATACCTCTTCGGGGATGTGTTCGTGCGTATGTTCAGTGGTCATGACAAAGCGTCTCCCGATCAGGGATGGGCAAGAACCAGTTTATCACGCTAATAACCCGTAGCCGCGGTTGTCAGCGCCCGAACAACCGGGCCTGCTATTCCCCAGAGAATCCCAAAATCCAGGGCAAAATCCAGCATTATCACAGCCACCAGAATCCCTGGTCCGTTGCGTTGCAGCTTGTTGTAGGCGGATATGTGTTTCAGAGGCACAAAACCTGCCAAGACCCGAGAACCATCCAATGGCGCTAATGGCACCAGATTGAATATCCCAAGCAGCAGATTGAAAAAAATGACGATAGCTAGTATGTCGCCTGCGGCGTTGCTCAAGCCGCCTGTCATCACATGGGCCACTCTATCCAAAGACATCGAAGCCGGCACGAGAATCCCGGCCTTGAATGGGATTGCCAGCAGAAAAGCGAACATCAGATTAGAAAGAGGGCCGGCGGCCGCCACTAACGCTGTGTCTGTGTGGCCGCGAGATAGCTGGTGCTGATCCACGGGGACGGGTTTACCCCAGCCGAACCCGGCGATGAACATCATGAGAGCGCCACCTGGGTCTAGATGCCGCATTGGGTTGAGGCTCAATCTGCCAAGGCGGCGAGCGGTGGTATCACCCAGGCAATTGGCAACCAGGGCATGACTGAAT
>CAJWGH010000173.1 GCA_913031095.1 uncultured Chloroflexota bacterium
AACGTTCTGCCGGTCTACTCTTTCAGCCTGAAGCACAACCCTGAAGGTGACGGACAGGCCAACAGAACATTCACGGAGATACTCTGTGACGCTAACGGCCAAGCCCGGATCAACTGCATCATCAATACCATGGGTATGTCCATGACCGATCTACAGGAAGATGTCGCGACCTTCGCCACGGGGCCACAGGTCGATTACCTAGACAGGCTGAACGTGCCCATCATACAAGGCATATTTAGCACTGGGAGCGAAACCGAATGGGAGGAGAGCGAACTTGGACTCGGGCCCATCGATACCGCCATGAGCATCGCCCTGCCTGAGTTTGACGGCAGGATCATTACCGTTCCCATCTCTTTCAAAGAGGAAGTGGCGACAGGTTCAAATGGTATCAACAATAAGATAGATGCCCGACTACAACGGAACCTGCCTCGCGCTGATCGCATCGACTTCCTGGCACGGTTAGCAGTGAAATGGGCCGCTCTGAGACTCAAACCCAATGCGGAAAAGCGCATCGCCATCATCCTCAGCAACTACCCCACCAAAGACGCGCGTGTAGGGAACGCCGTCGGACTAGACACCCCAGCATCTGTGGTCAATGTCCTGAACGCAATGAAAGACGCCGGCTACTACGTGACCAACATCCCTGCAGACGGAGACGAACTGGTCCACAGGATAATAGAGCGCTGTAGCAACGACACTGACACTCTAACTGAAGAACAGCTCAGGCTGGCAGCGGGCCACGTCAGCGCGAAGCAATATTCGGAATGGTTCACCAATTTTCCCCGGCAGGTCAAAGAAGAATTAACGGAAGCCTGGGGAGAACCGCCGGGACAGGTCTACCGGATCGGGGACGACCTGGCCATCGCCGGGATTGACCTCGGTAACGTGTTCGTGGGGTTACAGCCGCCGCGCGGCTTCGGCGAAAACCCCATCGCGGTCTACCATAGTCCCGATCTGGCACCTACCCATCATTACGTAGCATATTACCGATGGGTGCGGGACATTTTTAAGGCCGACGCTATGGTTCACGTTGGCAAACACGGCACCATGGAATGGCTACCAGGCAAGGGCATCGGGCTCTCCAGCTCCTGCTACCCGGAGGTCACACTAGAAGATGTGCCTTTGTTCTACCCCTTCATCATCAACAACCCGGGCGAAGGCGCTCAGGCCAAGCGCCGCGCCCACGCCACTATCGTTGATCATTTGATCCCACCAATGACCACCGCTGACAGCTATGGCGACATCGCCCGGCTGGAGCAATTGATGGACGAACACTACCAATGCCAGACACTCGACCCGGCCAAACTCCCATTATTAGAGGGGCAGATCTGGGACATGGTGCGTCAAGCCGACCTCGATCGCGACCTGGGAGTGGAGGAGCTGCCGGAAGACTTTGGCGAGTTCATCCTTCATATAGATGGATATCTCTGCGAACTGAAGGACGCCCAGATCAAGGATGGGCTTCATACTCTGGGTGAAGTACCGCAAGGCGAGCAGATGATCGGCCTGCTTTCGTCACTGACACGGTTGGACACTGGCGCTGTTCCCAGCTTGAGACGGTCACTGGCCGAAGCGATGGGCCTGGACTACGCCAAGATCCTCGACGACCCGGCCTTGGCGGCGCCTGAACCGGTACCAGCTGCTCTGATGAACGGAGACGATTCTCCCATACGCACCCAAGGAGACCTGCTGGAAAGACTGGAAGAACTATCCCGTTCGGCATATACATTGCTCGATTCGGGCGGGTTCAGGAGGCAGGGAGTGGCGTCAGCCGTCGAGCAATTGTTGGGAGCCGATGACGCTCAGACCAGCACTGTTCTAAACTACGTTACTGACACCCTACACCCGGCCCTGCTGCGCACCACCGACGAAATCGGCAACTTGCTCCGTGGCTTGGATGGCCAGTTCGTACCTGCCGGGCCAAGCGGAGCACCGACCAGGGGTATGGCTAACATCCTACCCACTGGCCGCAATTTCTATTCAGTGGACCCCAAGACTATCCCTTCGCCCACGGCTTGGGATATGGGCATGGGCCTGGCGGACGCTCTACTATCCGTCTACATAGAAGAAGAGGGGGCCTATCCTGAAATGGTGGGGCTGGTAATCTGGGGAACCTCGGCTATGCGGACCCACGGCGACGACATAGCCCAGGTATTCGCTCTTCTTGGGGTGAAGCCGGTCTGGCAACAAGAAAGCCGCCGCATAACCGGGCTGGAAGTGATTCCATTAGAAGAATTAGGCCGTCCCCGCATAGACGTCACGGTACGGATAAGCGGGTTCTTCAGGGACGCCTTCCCCAATCTGATCGAACTGATTGACCAAGCCGTGCAGCTGGTTGCTTCCCTTGATGAATCCCCTGAAGACAACATGGTGCTCAAGCACCTGGAAGAGGACCAGGCCAGTGACATTACCGACAAGCCATCTGGCGGTCCGTCTCCGGTCGACTCGGAACGAAACCCTTCGTTATACCGCATCTTCGGGAGCAAACCGGGGACCTACGGTGCTGGCATCTTGGCGGCAATCGACGAACGCAATTGGGAGAACGTGCAGGACCTAGCGGAGGTATATACCGCCTGGGGCGGCTACGCCTACACCCGACAGGACTTCGGCGTCCAAGCCCGAGACCAGTTCCGACGTCGCTTCGGCCAGATCGTGGTCGCTGCCAAAAACCAGGACAATCGCGAGCACGACATCTTCGACAGTGACGATTACATGCAATACCACGGCGGCATGATCGCCACCGTTCGAGCTCTAACAGGGCAGAACCCTCAACAGTTCTTCGGTGACAGCTCTGACCCGACCCGTGCTAGGGTCCGGAAACTGGAAGATGAAGCACGGCGGGTGTTCCGTACCCGGGTGGTCAATCCCAAGTGGATCGATTCCATGAAGCGGCACGGCTACAAAGGCGCATTTGAGCTGTCAGCTACCGTCGATTATATGTTCGGTTACGATGCCACCGCACAGGTAATCGAAGATTGGATGTACGAGAATGTCACTGAATCCTATGTCCTTGACCCTGAGACCCAGGAATTTTTCCAGGAGAGCAACCCCTGGGCTCTAAGAGACATCGTCGAGCGCCTGCTGGAGGCCATCGAACGGGGTATGTGGGAAAATCCCCCGCCAGATATGAAAGACAAACTGCAACAGATGTTCCTAGACCTAGAAGCTGATCTTGAAGCCCGCCAGGAAGGGTCCCAGGATTAGACATAAAATATCAGGAGGCCTCCAATGGATATAACCATGGAATTACTCCAGGAACTAACAAAAGACGAGAACAAAATGTGGGTCATAGGCGGCAGTAGAGTATCCAGTGAAAATAACGCCAAGGGAATAAAGGAACCTGAAGTCTCTGGGAAATACGTGACCATAGAAGCGGACAACTGGCATTTTCACATGGCTTTGGAGGACGTAACCGGTATCCAGTTCGTCGAAGCGGAAAGTCACGGTGATATGCATTCCTATTACGTCCGGTTCTCCGGACCTGGCTATGAAGACACGTTGGTCAGAAGCTATTTCCCTAATCCCGGTCTCGACAGTAACGAGAACCGGACCGCGTTCCAACCCGAAAAACTAAAAGCATTCGAGGACTTTCGGGACCGTTACGTAGGCCGAGAGGGCATTGAATTCGTCAAGAGATCCAGCCAATCGATTTAAGTCAATTTATGTTGGCTCTTCCGCATCATAATACTTGACTGGCCATA
>CAJWGH010000174.1 GCA_913031095.1 uncultured Chloroflexota bacterium
GAGCGGGAGGGGGGTTCCTGCTCATGCCAGTCCTGATATTTGGGATGGGTGTTCCGACCACTGTGGCCATAGGCACCGACCTATTCCAAATCATCGCAACCGGGTCGTGGGGAACATTCATCTACGCCCTGTCCCACAACGTTGACCCGCTGATGGCCATCATCATGCTAAGTGCGGCATCAGTGGGCTCTCAATTGGGCACAACGGCCACTAGGTACGTGAACGCCGCCCGGATCCGCATCCTCTACGGAGTAACCATCTTGGGTGGCTGTTTATCGGTGGCCCTAGACCAGATATCGACCTACTCCGATAGCTTGGAATTTCTGTCCACATTGGCCTCGGTAGTCCTCCTGAGCGTAGCAGGAACCATGTGCCTAATCATTGCCACGATGATGATCATGCGCCAGCGGGAAGATCGACAATTGGTCTCGACGGACTACTAGCTGACCAGCTCTCTAACTGTCTTCTGCACTAACTCTTCGGGCACATCGGTCCTGACCACCGACCGGCCAACCTCTTCTAGCATCACCCAGCGTTTTGAACCGCCCTGGACTTTCTTATCAAGAGACATTCCTTTGAGGATGTCATCCACGTTGACACCTTTAGCTGAGGTTGGCAGATTAAACCGGTTTAACAGGCGCCGCTGGCGGTCAACTATATCCTGGGAATGTAACCCCATCTCTTGGGCCATAGATGCGGCACCCATCATACCGACCGAAACGCCTTCACCGTGAAAGAACTGGCCGTATTTGGTGGACGACTCCAGAGCATGGCCGATGGTGTGGCCGTAGTTCAGCATGATACGGATGCCTAGGGTTTCTCTCTCATCCTGGCTGACCACATTCGCCTTGATTGCCATGCTGCGACGGATCACTTCCGTGGAGATCTCGGGTTCCACGTCCATAAGGGCTTCGGCGTGCTCTTCAAACACATCAACCAGGCTGGAATCCAAGATAAACCCGTGTTTGATGGCTTCAGCCCAACCTTCGCTGAGTTCCCTTTTGCCGAGAGTGGACAGACTCTGCACGTCGGCGAACACGCCCTTGGGCTGGTAGAAGGCTCCCACCAGGTTCTTAGCCTGGGGCAAGTTAACGGCTACCTTACCGCCGATTGAGGCATCCACCATGGCCGCCATACTGGTAGGCACCTGGACCCAGGCCATGCCGCGCAGGTAAGTGGCCGCTATAAACCCGCCCAAATCACCGGCGACACCCCCACCAACACTGATTATGGTATGGCCGCGCTCAGCCTTGAGACTAGCCAGCCAGCTGTATATCGCCTGTGCTAGTTCGAAACTCTTACTGGTCTCTCCGGCGGGGATTATGAAACAGTGGGCGGCCACATTCCGGCTCTGGAGCGCCCTCTGAACGTTACGGCCATAGAGGTTCATAACGTTCTCATCAGTGATGATGTAGGCCGTGCCGGTCAGCCCCAGGTCTGTGAACCGATCTCCCAGGCTATTTATCAACCCCCAGCCAGCAACAACCGGATAGGACCCTCCGGAATGATGCACTTCTGCCGCCAAGTCTTGGTCTGCCATGATCAGGTCTCCGTCATTTACTCTTTTTCGCAATCCCGGTCCCGCATATTTTGATAATGGCCTGGGCCACTTGTTCCGGGGATAGGTCGTCCGTTTCCACCGCATAATGAGCGTTGGCATAGGCCGGAGCCCGCTGCGCCAGCAGTTCAGTGATGCGCTTCAGTGGGTCTCCACCTGCCAACATAGGCCGCGCCGGTGCGCGGGGGTTGCCTCTAGTCACCCTGCGATGGATGGTATCGGGACGGGCGCTTAGGTAGAAAACCGTCCCGAATTCCAGCATGATTCGACGGTTATGGTCGTCAATGAACGACCCTCCACCGGCAGCGATGATACGTCCGCTTTCTTTGCAGATGTCGGTCGTAACTTCTCGTTCAAGCTGCCTGAAAGCACCCTCGCCAGCATCTCGAAAGATATCCGCGATCGGCTTACCGGCCCTGGAAACGATCTCTTCATCGGCATCCACCCTAATCCAGCCGATTCGGCGGGCCAAGGCTCTACCCACACTGCTCTTCCCAGAAGCCATGAATCCCACCAGTATTATGTTACGAACTTGATCTGACTGCATATCGCTTGGGCCTGCCGCCCCACCAGCCGGAAACTAGTCCGGCAGCCGGGTCAGGTGCATCCTCGAGCCCATACTGGTGTCAGTCTCGAAGTACAGGACCTGTTGGCCGACCGCGTTCGTGTTGGGCGTGTCGGCTACGAACTTCAGTCCGTGGGACTCGCATTCACCGATGCAAGACGGGATATCGCCTACGGCGTATCCCACGTGATCCATGATGTGGTCTCCGCCCATGGTGTCCGGGTCCGTCGGCTCGATCAATTCAACCTGCACCTGGCCGAAGTTTACGAATGCATTGCGGGCGCCGGTGCGGGAAGGCCCACCACCGATATGCGAACCGTCGAACTTATCTACATACCACTTGATAGCTTCTTCCAAGTTTTTAACCCGGTAGCCGGCATGGACGATGCGCTCGATCTCCAGTCCATTGTTAGACGGCACCGGTTCGCCGGGGAGTTGGGTGATGTGCATCTTCACGCCATTGGTGGTCGTGGAGTCGAAGTAGAGCAACGTCTGACCCAATACGTTCACGTTGGGCTTGTCGGCGGCAAACTTAAACCCACGAGCGGTCAGCTCGTCGATGGCCCGGTTGATGTCAAGAACCACATAGCCAACGTGGTGCATAGTCAACACTTCGTCTGAGAGCCCCGTCTTGTCGGTGGGCTCCAGCAGCTCGGCCTCAGCGTTGCCGAATTGCACGTAGGCATTACGGCCGCCGTTGGGCATAGCATAGCCAGGGTTCAACGGCCCACCGCCGCCCTTGACGGCGCCGAACGACTCCTCGAACCAGGCCACGGCCCGGTCCAGATCAGGGGTCAAATACCCCATATGTTGAATCTTCTCGAACACAGTATCTCCTAGATTTTCAATGGTGGCCTACTGCCAAATGGTGCCATGGTCAGCGCCAATCAAATTCCGTATAAAAGCCCGGTGGTATCCGCGGATGTGCTGTCTAGGCGGGGCGGCCTGGAGCTGGGAAGTAGCCGGAGCCGGTACAGAACTCTACTCGGTTGCCATCTGGGTCGTGGGTGAACATGAAACCCTGGCCGTCGAATCTCACGCCGTGACGCAGAATCTCGTAGCCGTTGTCTTCCAGAATCTTCATGGTGCCTTCGAAGTCTTCGACCTCGAATGCGTGGTGGGTATTCTCTGGCTTTACAGGCGCTTCGTCGGTCTCAATCAGGTGGACCATGATGCCATTATCCAGTTGCAACCAGGTAATCTCCGGATTAGGCACCTGGCTCTCGATCTGCTTGATACCCAGGAGTTCATTGTAAAATTTCATAGCTCGGGCAGTGTCTTTGACCATGGTGGTGACGTGGTTGATCTGTTTCGTCTTGATCTGTCCTGGCATGAGACTCCCTTTTCGTTGACGGTTCCGTGTATGCGGGCATCTGTCGCCCCTTCGATACTCTGAGCCCAATTATGCCACAAAGGAACAGGAGTGGGGAGCACTAGAGCTAGAGCGTGCTTCCCACGCTCACCACAATCACCCCAACGACAGTGATCCCGACCCCTAAGAACAACCACTTGGTCACGTTTTCCATGCGCGAGATGAATATCTGGGCCAGGACCAGCGTGAAGA
>CAJWGH010000175.1 GCA_913031095.1 uncultured Chloroflexota bacterium
CCAATAGGCCACTGACATCGACGATGTCATCATTTTGCAGGACTCCGCAACGTGGCCCATTATCAGTCTCATAAGTAAGCAGTTTCATATCGGTCTCTCAGTGTCCGGTTGGATCTCTCCCTCGGGATAGATCAGGGGGAATTACAGCACAGGCCCCTGCCATGGTCAATCACGGCTGTGGTTCTTCATTGAGGAACGTCTTGATCGATTCCTGCTCCATCAAAGGGAAAATCGAGAATTCAGCCGGCACTGCATCAGCCCATTCGTTCAACAAACGGTGGAGCGTCTCGTGGGAATCCACATCGAAGATTCCTACCGCGCCTCGGCCGGTGCGCGGGTAGAACGACCGAGCGATTCCCCGTTCCAATTTGTCCTCTACCCACGGCCAGAAACCCTTTCGCGCTTCCTTCACATCAGAAGGACGAGTGGGTGCGGGGTTGCTAATCACCAAAAACAGCAAAGCTCCTCCTCTGGTAACGCTTCACCTCTGGTCTAGGCATAGGTAGGCGCGGTGATTTTGGCGCCCATCAGCACCTGTCCAGCATACTCGTAGTTGGAATGGATTCCGGAGATATGCTGACCGGCCACGTGCAGATCTCTGAAGTACCGCTCGATGGTGTTGGACTCGTGAATGGCCCCGGTACCGGCAGCATAGAACAATTTATCCACTACCAGAACCGATTGCCGGATGCCGTGGGTGATAGCCAAGCGGGCTTGGACCGCCTTGTCCATAAGGTCTTCCTTGCGGCCTACCTGGGATTCCCACATGGCGCCCACCGCGCTAAGCACATAACTCCGCCCGGCCTCTATGATTGCCTCACACTCGCCTACCGTCGTTTGGGTTGTGCTGCGGTCTCGCATGAGCGTGGGAGAGTTCGTGCTCCCCTGGGTGGCCATACGCTTGAATTCCTCCATGGCGCCTCTGGCCATACCCAGGGCATTGGCCGCAGCTAGGGTCCAACTGCAGAGAATCGCCGTCTGTGGGTTGTATAGGGGGTTGTCGTGGTACGGTGCTCCCGTCCGCTGGTAGGTGTGGCTCTCTGGCACGAACAGGTCGGAGAATGAGGCGTCATTGCTGGCGGTGCCTCTCATTCCCATGGTCAACCAGGTGATGTGCATCTCACCAGAGCTCAGGGGAACGGCGACCATACGGGTCATGGGTCTGCCGTCCTCACCTAGTACCGGGCCGTCGCCGTCCACCACGTTACACGTCACGAAAAGGCATGAGGAATGGTCCATGCCGCTGAGATAGTCCCACCGGCCATTAATCATGTAGCCGCCGTCAGTCACCGTCGCGGTTCCTAGAGGCCGGGCTGAGCCAGATGCGCTGATGTTGGGCGGATCACCGAACAGTTCTTTAGCTGCCTCGACGGTGATTCGGGAGACGCCCGCGGTAAGAGCTGTACCATTGAAGGAACACCAACCGGCCGAGCCGTCCACTTTGCCGATCGTCTCAACCACGCGGAAAGCAGATAATGGGTCCAATTCCGGTCCACCAAGTACTTTCGGCACATACAATCTCAGGAGTCCTGCGTCGTTCATGGACTTTGCTAGATCTGAGGGAAGTTGGCAATCTGAATCTATCTTGTCCAGATTTGCTCTTATCATAGGTATAATCTTCTCTGTAGCGTCCAAAAGAGAGTCCGGCATTCGATGGTCCTTTTGAAGGATACGCCGTCTGGTATCGTCGTATCCATATCGTAAATTTCGCCCGTTTACCGGTCGCAGTATGCTATGAAACTCGCAACAGGCCCGACTATTATAGCTAACGATATGAATCGTCCTCAAACGATGCTAGAGACTATTTGCCGAGAGCTAGATATAAGTCTGAATTTGAAATTCTTCCTAGTTTCAATAATTTACGCCTAGCTCATGCCTAACGGCCGCTTGAACGAGCAACTTGTAAAGTGCTAGCATAGTCGCTAACGATTGGTAGTCCGATATCAAGGAGTACTACGGATGCCGGAAAACGATGTCGCTTTGATGGGTCATTTGATGCGGCGCGCTGGATTTGGCTGTCAATACCACGAGCTTGAAGCCCGCGCAGCCAAGGGATATGAGGAAACGGTGGAAGAACTGCTCAATCCGTCCGAAGATACTCACGGCATGGATCTGGACCTAGCCGAGCGTTCCTTCATTGAATGGAACCACCACATCCGGTGCGTACCAGAATACATAGCATTTCGAATGGTCAATTCCAAGAGCCAGTTGGAAGAGAAGATGATTCTCTTCTGGCACGGCATCTTGTGCCACACCGACAGCAAGAACCAAAGCCAGATCGCATCGCATGCAGAGTGGGAAATGCTCCGCCGGTGCGGCTTGGACAGCTTCAAGGACCTGTTGATTGAGATCTCCAAAGACCCAGCCATGGTCTACTTCTTGGACAACTGCCTGAGCCACAAAGACGCGATCAACGAGAACTACGGCCGGGAACTGCTGGAGTTATTCTCTCTTGGCGTTGGCATGGACGGCGAATTCAACTACACCGAGGACGACGTTAAAGAGTGCGCCCGGGCTTTCACTGGCTGGACCCTCGCCAACGGGATTCCCCCGCAGCCCTACGGCCGCTACACCTCGACCTTTGTCTACAACCCCGAAGACCACGACGACGGAGAGAAGACCTTCTTGGGCCACACCGGCAACTTCAACGGCGAGGACATAATTGATATCCTCTGCAAACAACCGGCCACCGCACGTTTCATCTCGCGCCACATCTACGACTTCTTCGTAGCCGATGAAGCCCAAGTCCCAACCTGGATGGAAACCCCACCCAGGGACCCCGAAACCATAAAGATGCTGGAAGACGAATATTTCCGCTCAGATTACAATATCCGTTCGATGCTACGGGTCCTATTCAACTCTGACGCCTTCAAGAACGCCCGATTCGCCAGGATAAAAGGCCCGATCGAGACCGTGATTGGCACTTTGCGTTTAGCCGGCGACTGGGCGACCCCCAAGCCTGGCTTTGAAGCCATCTTCGAAGAGATGAAGCACATGGGCCAGGAGATACTGAATCCACCCTCTGTCGAAGGCTGGCATACAGGCAGAGATTGGATCGACGGTGGTACCCTGGTTAGGCGAATCAACTTCGTCGCCGATTACGTTGGCGATGCTGGCTATCCTGGCATACAAGACATAGTCCAGAGACTTGCTGCTGAGGGACCGACCACTACGCCTGAGGGACTGGTTGAAGGTTGCCTCCGGCTGCTGGGCCACTACGAACTAACAGATGAGAACCACCAAATGTTGGTGAACCACGCCCGAAACTGCGGAGTCTCGGCCACCGATTCACCGGAGTTCCCGAAGCAAGTCGGCGAGACTCTACAGATGATCGTCGCAACTAAGGAATATCTATACGCCTAGCTGAAAACTTGGCGTTTCGGGTCTGCCAACCGGTGGGCCATGGGACAACAGCTCAAATCACTGAGGAGTAAACGATGACCTCCAACAAGAAAGACCCGGTACTGGTAGTACTTCAAATGACGGGGGCCTACGACGCCCTGAACACTTTTGCTCCCTACAGCGACCCTCATTACGTGGACTATCGGGCCAACTTGCAGCTCGGCCCGGACCAGATCCTGGCTGTGGATGACAAAGTTGGTTTCCACCCGGGTATGGACCAGATCAAGGATATGTACGACCAGGGGAAGGTCGCCGTGTTGCAGGGCATCGGCTACC
>CAJWGH010000176.1 GCA_913031095.1 uncultured Chloroflexota bacterium
CAGGGAAGGCCAGATGCGGCGGCTGTACGTTAAGGACTGCGAGTCTATAAGGGACCAATTCGAACCGGTGGGCAGCGAGTTGGACTTCGTTGTGCTGGGTGGGGAGAAGTTCACTTTGAACGGATTCCTCAAAGTCTGTCCACGTCTGGATGAGTACAAGAGCATCACGTTGAAACGAAGGCTGAACATCAGAGACCCCAAACGTGACACGTTGGATGACCTGGGGAACACGCTTCACGAAAGCCGCGTCTGGGGAATCAACTGGTGAGCATTGAGCGACGCTGAACTCGAAATAGAAGGCTCACTTGCATCCCGTCAGCACGATTTCAGTACTCGGACCGGGCCACGCCTCTGGGATGATGGCCTTGGCGGCTTCAATTTTGCCGGGCAGTTACTGGAGTTTGACAGAGTCAGGGAGCAGATCGCGGGCCACACCAAGACGGTTGTTGGAGGTGAGAGGGCCCGGGCCCTTGCGCCGACCAAAGACCTGTTGGAGATTGCCGCCCGGCTGCAGGAAACGTCTGAGGCCCGGCAATATCTGGAAGGCGGGGACGGCCTGGAATTTGGACCTGATCAGGACTTCAGAGAACTCCTGCAGAGAGCTTTGTTGGGCGGCTTGCTGCGCGGCGAGGAACTTTTTGCGGTTAGAGAATTGCTCCGAGCGGCACGTCTTAACCGTACCGAGCTTGGCCGCCAAGAAGAGATTCCTATGCTCACAGGCGTCTCGGATAACCTGCCCGAGTTGGGCGACCTTGAGCGTGTGATTTCTGGCGCCATCAGCCCGTCCGGTGAGGTGGTGGACAACGCCAGCCCAGTTCTACATAACCTGCGTCAAGAGGCCCGTCAGGCCCAGAGTCGACTGAACGAGATCATGGAACGGAACCTGCGCCGTCTGCAGAGGGCCGAGGTTGTACAAGAACCGCTGATAACCCAGCGTAACGGTCGCATGGTTCTGCTCATCAAGTCGGAGATGCGCTATCGCGTGCCGGGCATCGTCCATGACGTGTCAGATAGTGGGGCTACGGTATTTGTTGAGCCCATGCCGGCTATAGAGGTCGGCAATCGCTGGCGGGAGTCACGCCTGGCCGAAGAGAGAGAGGTCGAACGGATCTTGCGGCAATTGTCCGGCATGGTCGGGTTATCCGGTGAGGACCTGCTTTTGACCCTGGACTTGATGGCGCGTCTGGACTTGGACATGGCCAAAGCCCGCTACTCGGCGGCCATCAACGCGGTTGCCCCCTGGGTGGCCGACCAAGAAGTTTCAGAACGGCATCTGAAACTGGTGCGGGCACGGCATCCGCTGCTGACCGGAGCGGTTGTTCCCGTGAGCGTGGACTTAGACCGGAATCAAGGTGTCATGTTGATCACCGGCCCCAATGCAGGCGGCAAGACCGTGACCTTGAAAACCGTGGGACTGTTGGTCTTGATGGCGCAATCCGGACTGCACGTCCCGGCGGAAGAAGCCCACTTTCCGAGGTTCGACGGTGTTTATGCTGACATCGGCGACCAACAAAGCATCCAACAGTCACTGTCCACATTTAGCTCCCATATAACCAATCTGAAAAACATCATGTCTCGGGCTACGGTTCACTCTCTAGTCTTAGTAGACGAGCTGGGCAGCAGTACTGACCCGGAAGAAGGCTCTGCGCTGGCGAGTGCCTTGCTCCGGTATTTCCAGAAAATTGGGTCATTCGTGGTAGCAACCAGCCACCACCGGGGAGTTGCCAGGTTTGTACAAGAACAGGAGGGCATGGTCAATGCCAGTGTGGATCTTGATCCCACAACCTTAGAACCCACCTATCATGTGACCCTTGGTCTGCCAGGGCGCAGCTACGCGCTGACCATCGCCGCTCGCCTGGGAGTTCCCCAAGACGTCATTGAAGACGCCATGAGCGGCATCTCCCCCACAGAACGAGAGACCGAGGGGCTATTACATGAGCTACAGCAGGAACGGCGAGTGGTGGCAGATCTGCGGCAAGAAGCGGAGATCGCCATGATGGACGCGGCTCGGAAGCAGCGTGAGTTGGATGCCCAATTAGCCGATGTTGAATCAGCTAAGGCCGATCTGATTGAAGAATCACGCCAGGAACTTCAGAGCCGGATAACCGGAATTTTGGATCGGCTCTCCAAGGCAGAGCGCTCGTTGGAAGCTGCGGAGATTCATCAGAACGCCGAAGCCCAGGCCAACGCTCTATCGCGGAAAGAAATGCAGGCCAACCGGTCCGATTTAAGAGATGTTCAACGCCAACTGGAGTCTCCAGCTTGGTCGCCTATCGAAGTTGAGAGAGTCCCCTGGCAGGAGATCCTGAAAGAAGGCGACCGCGTTTATATTCGCGGCATTTCTCAGCCCGTGGAAGTCATATCACCGGTTGACGGCCAAGAGAGGGTAGAGGTGCTTCTGGGCACTATGAGAGCCAAGATTCCGGTCTACCAGTTGGAGCGGCAAGCCGAAGGACACCCTGCTGCAGCGTCTCAGGGAGTGTATCTGGATCGTGCTCCCCGAGAGCCGGTTAGAGGTCCGGGCTCCGGGTTAGACCTACGCGGGATGCGTGTCGACGAAGCCTTGAGCCGGGTTGATGAAGCCTTGAATGACGCTGCTTTGGACGGGGTCAGTTTCATCCGGATGATTCACGGCAAGGGCACAGGAGCATTACGTCGGGCTATACGCGAATACCTAGGCGGACACCCCCTAGTCATTTCTGCGGAAGATGGCGAAGGGCCTGGAGGCGACGGAGTTACAGTCGCGGAGTTGGAGTAGGTGCGGCCGCTACTTCCCTTCGAACCGTGCTTGCCGGCGTTCGGTAAAGGCTTTGATCCCTTCTTGGAAATCGGCTGTTAGAGCAACCTCGGCGAAGGTTTCGGTCTCGGCGTCTAGCTGGGTTGCCAGGTCGTTGTCCCAAGAACTATTGAACAACCCTTTTACCTTGGCGTAGGCGGCGGTGGGGCCTTGGGCTAATCTGACGGTGGTTTCCATTGCGTGGCGATGTAACGAGTCCTCTTCGACCAACTGAGTGACCAGCCCCATCTCCAAGGCAGCCGGGGCACCGGTCGGTTGGCTTGCTAGGTAGAGTTCCATAGCCCTGCCGGCGCCTACCAGACGGGGTAGCAGATAGCTTGAGCCGCCGTCTGCTGGGGCTCCGATGTTCGCATAGGCCATGAGGAACCGAGCGCTGTTGGCGGCGATGCGTATGTCGCATCCCAGCATCAGGCTGAAACCCGCTCCCGCGGCTACACCGTTTATGCTGGCAACCACCGGCTTTTCCAATCGCTGCAACTCTAGTACCACCTTGGTGTGTAGGTCGCCGGCGAGTGTGCGGATGTACTCTTGTAAGCCTTCCTGGGCTTGGTTCTCAAGGCTTTCTACCACGAATTTCAGGTCGGCGCCCGAGCAGAACGCGCCGCCTGAACCTGTGAGCAATACAGCCCGTACGTCGGTCCTCTTGCACGCTTGGATGGCCTCTCCCATTTCGGTGACCATGCCTGGGATGAGGGCGTTTCGGGACTCGGGGCGGTCCATGGTGATGATGCCCACCCCGTCCATTATTTCGAGCTTTGTGTATTCGCCTGGCATCTAAACTCCCTCCATGTACTCAGAAATCTCTTCTAGACCGAATCCTGACACTGCGATTTCAGGGGCCCAGGTCACTTG
>CAJWGH010000177.1 GCA_913031095.1 uncultured Chloroflexota bacterium
CGCCAGAGCGCCTCCATCGGAAACCTCATATTCGCCGATGGAGCCTAGCAGCGAACAGCCCTAATTGGAAATGACATGGCTACAACGGACAAGAACATCAAGCGATTGAATCTGCCCGTGGAAGGCATGACCTGTGCTGCGTGCGTAGGATTCGTGGAGAGTTCTCTCCAGAGAGTTCCGGGCATGATAGAAGTTGCAGTGAATCTCGGCACCGAGAAAGCGGTGGTGGAGTTTGACGCCTCCGAAGTTACCTTTGAGCAGATACAGGAAGCTGTTTCTGGAGCAGGGTATCGCCTCAGTTCCCAATCAGCGTCTCTGAACATCGGTGGCATGAGCTGCGCCGCCTGTGTCACGCATGTGGAGAACGCTCTTCAGAGCGTAATTGGCGTCTTCGAAGCCAGCGTGAACTTGGGGGTTGAGAGAGCGTTCGTAGAGTTCGTACCTGGTATGGTAGAACTCTCAGATCTTCAGAAGGCCGTGGAAGAGTCGGGCTACAAGGTAGAAGCCTTCTACGATGCTGGAGGCCAGGAAAGAGAGTTGGACCGGCTCTCGAAGATCAAGGAAATTCGCGAATTGCGAAACCGGCTAGTATTGGCTGGCATCGGCGCTATACTACTCTTCTTGGGCACTTTTGACGTGCTGCCGTGGGTCGATTACCTCATGTCCCGCGCCTACTACCCCTTCTTGTTGTGGGGACTAGCAACGCCGGTGCAGTTTTGGGCCGGGTCCAATTTCTACGCTTCCGGCTTGGGAGCGCTCAGACACCGCACGTCCAATATGCATACGCTGATCGCCATGGGCACTACCGTGGCCTACTGCTATAGCGCAGCGGTAGTCCTCATTAATCAATTTTCGACTGAAACGCTGGCCGACCATGGTATCGAAGCCAAACTATACTTCGACACCGCGGCCATCATAGTGGCCTTGATTCTACTGGGCCGGTTCTTGGAGGCAGGGGCACGGGGAAAGACTTCCGAAGCTATTCGTCGGCTTATCGGTCTTAGGCCTACCTCAGCTCGAGTGGTGCGTGATGGCGAAGAGATAGATATCCCCGTGGATCAGGTCGTTATTGGAGACACGCTACTGGTCCGCCCCGGGGATAAGATTCCGGTGGATGGCCTGGTGACCGACGGCTATTCGGCGGTTGATGAGGCGATGCTCACCGGAGAAAGTATGCCGGTAGAAAAGAGTCCCGGCCAACGGGTGTATGGAGCCACTATTAATTCCAATGGGGCTCTGTATTTCGAGGCCACTCAGGTAGGCGGCGAGACCGCACTAGCCAAGATTATCCGTTTAGTCGAAGACGCCCAGGGTTCCAAAGCTCCCATCCAACGTTTGGCTGATCATGTTGCGTCCTATTTTGTTCCTGCCGTTATTATCGTTTCTCTGGCCGCGTTCGCGTTCTGGATGCTGTTGGGCCCGCCTCCGGCGCTAACGTTCTCCACCCTTGTGCTGGTTTCGACCCTTATCATCGCCTGCCCGTGTGCTCTTGGACTTGCCACTCCCACAGCGATAATCGTGGGTACTGGCAAGGGAGCAGAGAAAGGAGTGTTGATTAAACAGGCGCGAGCCCTAGAAGTTGCTCACAAGGTCGATATAGTGGTCTTGGACAAGACAGGCACGCTTACAACGGGAAAGCCGGTTGTGACTGACCTATTAGTTTCTGCGGTATCAGGGTCTTCGGAACAGGAACTGCTATTTTTAGCAGCGTCGGCAGAACGGGGCTCCGAACATCCCTTGGGTGAAGCAATCGTCTTAGAGGCGCAGACACGTGGCCTGGAACTGGAGATAGCTACTGATTTCGAAGCCATACCTGGACGGGGAATCTTGGCACAGGTCAACGGACGCCTGGTCCGGTTTGGCAATCAAGCTTTGATGGAAGATTTCGGAGTGGCCTTGAATGGTTTGGTGGATCAGGCTTCTGACCTGGCGGCCCAAGGTAAAACACCCATGTTCTTGGCTTGTGACGAACAGGTAATGGGCTTGGTCGCCGTGGCTGACACAGTAAAACCAGAAGCATCTGAAGCATTGGCGAAGCTCCGGCGCATGAACCTGGAAGTTGTGATGCTCACCGGCGATAACGCCCAAACCGCTAACGCTATAGCGGGCGAATTGGGAGTGGACCGAGTTGAGGCCGAGGTTTTGCCCCAGGACAAAGCGGCCGTCATCAAGAGACTACAATCCGAAGGTCAGAAGGTGGCGATGGTTGGCGACGGCATAAATGACGCGCCTGCATTGGCCCAATCTGACGTCGGTATGGCCATGGGAAGCGGGACAGACGTTGCCATAGAATCAGCGGATATAACCTTGTTGCGAAGTGACCTGAATGGCGTTGCGACTGCGCTGGATCTGAGCAGGCAGACTATCCGAACCATCAAGCAGAACCTATTCTGGGCATTCTTTTATAATACGATGCTGATACCCGTGGCGGCGGGGGCGCTGTACCCGTTCTTCCAAGGTGTTGGCGGAGTGCCGGGCAGCTTGGGATTTTTCTTTGGCGAGCAGGGCTTCCTTAACCCCGCTCTAGCAGCGCTGGCCATGTCTTTCAGTTCAGTAACTGTGATTGCCAATTCACTGAGACTGCGTAGGGCGAAAATCTGACCGTGTTCTTTTAAAACTGGATTTGATAAACGATGGGTAATTTGAGGAGGCGTTGATGCCTATAGCTATAGACCCGGTTTGCAAGATGGATGTGGACACCGAAAATCCACCTGGAGGGCAGAGTGAATTCCAGGACGCCGCTTATTACTTCTGTGCTCCTGGTTGCAAGGTAGCTTTCGATAAAGAACCTGAGAAGTATATTTTAGGGGAAGAGCCGGATGGTCACGATGACCATCATGGGCATGACCACGGCACTGGAGGGCACAGCCACGGACACCACATGCCGGAAAGGGAAGCTAAGGCCGCGCCTGCCGCTAGTAAGCCGGGTTTCTTTGCTCGGTTATTTGGCAAGAAATAACCAGGTAATAAAAAGAACACCTTTAGGGTGTGTAGGCCCAGGTAGGCAGGCCCAAGCTGATATGGCCACCGTGAGGAGTAGACTAGCCGAGAGAATGGTACATTGACCTCTCTCGGCTAGTTCTAGGAGTCGGTGAAGACGGCTTTGATGTGTGTTGGTCGATTGATTTCTGTGAAAGATTGTATTTTTTGATAGCTCTAAGCGATGGTCCCATGACAACGCTTGTACTTTTTGCCACTGCCGCAGGGGCATGAGGCGTTGCGGCCTACCTTTCCTGGTGCGGCCGCCGGCAATGAAGGCCGTCCGCCCCCGTTGACCGCCTTCATTGGGCTCTCTTTGGGCGTGGTGGCGGCCTTGCGGTGGTTGACTCCCTGAGAAGGCTGCGCATTAAGAGTGGCGTGGAACACGGTGTGAATCACCTCGTTCTCAATCGCCACTTGGAGATTGCCGAACATTTTGTTGCCTTCAGACCGGTAGACCACCAACGGGTCACGCTGTCCGTAGGCTTGCAGCCCTACTCCTGTGCGGAGGTTCTCCATGGCCGTCAGGTGCTGCACCCAGTGGGTGTCAATGGCCCGCAGCAATAGTAACCGCTCGATGGTCCGAGCGTCTTCTTC
>CAJWGH010000178.1 GCA_913031095.1 uncultured Chloroflexota bacterium
TCGACATCGAGATGGATGAACCCCCGGAAGGGCTCGATGCAGTGAACCGCTTCCTGGCCGGCCGAGACTGGTCAGATGGCATCCCGGTGATTCCTCCCACACCTGTGGCGGTCGAACGTATGATGAAGGGCACAAAAAGGCCACCTCAAGACGTGCTCATGGTGATGGAACCGGGTTTCGGTCTGGCCACGGTGGAGAAGATAGCCATCAACGCCGTCATGGCCGGCTGTCGTCCGGAGCAGTTCCCAGTACTCCTAGCGGCCATCGATTGTCTGGCGAAACCTGAGATGAACCATAGAGACATGCAGGTGTCTGGGCATACTGAAGCGCCCATAATCCTGGTCAACGGACCGATCGCCAAGAAGGCCGGTATAAACTTCGGCACCACCGCCATGGGCCCTGGCGTCATCAACAGCGCCAACACGGCTATCGGCCGGGCGCTGCGGCTGTGCCTGATCAACATCGGCTACTGCAACGCCGGTGCCGGCGACCCTAATTTCGTGGGTCTGCCTACCAAATTCGGCATGTGCATCGCAGAAAATGAAGAGGTCAGCCCCTGGCAGCCCTACCACATGGACCTGGGGTACAAGAGGGAAGATAGCACGGTAACCGTGGTGACAGTTACCGGCCCAACTACCATAATTGACCCTAGATCCAAAAACCATGAAGACACGCTTAACAACATCGGTTCAATGATGTTCTACCCCAACGCCGGCGCCGGCAATTGGCTCAAAGGTTGGGATTCAGCACAAATCGGCCACACCAACAAGCGGATGCCATACCAAGGTCCATACCACCCAATAATCTTAAGTCCGTCTCGAGCGGTAATCATGGCTGAGGCCGGCATGAGCAAAAAGGACGCTCAAGAATGGCTACACCAGAACTGCCGGGTGTCTCTAAATTCGGTATTGAGCAAGGGAGCCATTCCCATGGACGCCGAAGGAAAGTGGGTGCATCATCCAGAATTACAACATCTGTCAGGAGACCCCGAGGCAACCATACCGGCGCTAGAGAGTCCGGAGCAATATCTACTTTTCGTAACCGGGGGCTCTACCCACTATGCCAACTTCTTCTACGGGACCTACGGCATCGCAACGACGCCGGTAGAAGTTATCTAACTTCGAGTGGCTACCCACACGAAGTAGTGGCCGCCACCTTTCTTACCGGCTCGGGCTCTGGCTTTAACCTGTTCTACTTTGAACCCGGTCTTCAACAATCTCTTGGTGAACGCCGGGTCTGGGTCGGTCGACCAGATGGACAAGACACCCGCTGGCCTCAGCGCTTTGAAAAGTGATTCCAACCCGTCGAAACCGTAGATCCAGCTGTTGCCTTCCTGGGTCATGGCCTGCGGTCCGTTGTCGATATCAAGCATGATAGCGTTGTAGTTACCTTTACCAGACTCGATTATCTGCGCGACGTCAGTAACTTGAACGTTGACTCGTCGGTCTTCAAGCGGACTGCCGGCAAGGTGACCGAGAAAATCTCGGTTCCACTGAACCACATCTGGAACTATCTCGGCTACGACGACCTCGGCATCCTGGTTCAGTTCATCCAGCGCTGATCTAAGGGTATAACCCAAACCCAGACCTCCGATCAACACCCTGACTTCTGGCCGATGGGCAAAACGCCCGCACGCAAACTTGGCGAGGGCGTCTTCCGAACCGTGGACTTGGCTGTTCATCAGCTCTTGGTTGTCAGCTTTAATCGAGAACTCAGTGTCCCGCTGGTAGAGCCGGAGTTCAGTTCCATTTCTCGATGTTTTTGCTGTGCCCAGTAGTTTCCAAGGGATCAAGGACGCCTCGGTTTGTTTTTGAGAATGTTGCTGAATTAGGTGAAAATTACTCCCTCTATCCTAACTTTTCCTATCGGTTCGCGGAAGGAAGGGAAAGGTTAAGATAGAGGCACCTTTGTATCGGAGAGGTTATATTATGCGGGCTTCGGCAAGGTAGGCCAATTCCGTTTTCTCCAAGGCCAATTCACCGCAGAATATCTCTTCGTTATGCTCGCCGATCAATGGTGCACGGCTAGATATGCGCCAAGGTGAACCATTGTATATGCCAGCCGGGCCTGGGTATTTAAATGTCTTACCCAATTCAGGATGAGCTACATCGACCCAAAAACCGCGGTCGTTGAGATGTCCTTCATCAACCAGCTCATCAGGTGTCCTTACAGCACCCCAATTGAACCCCCGCTCCTGACCGCCGTGGGCAATCTCATCCCTGGTCATGTTAGCGGCGAAATAGGCGACAACTTCGCTGATGTGGTCGCCACTGGAATCGAACACCTCCTGGTCTTTATAGCGGTCATCGCCCAAGTCGTCTGCCAGCCCGTGGCTGTCCATCCATTCCACCAACACCGGGAACTGTCTGAAGGTCACCCGAGACGCCGAAGCGTTCACATAACCACCGTCCTTACACCTTAGTTGGCTAACCTCAGTAGGCGATACAGAGGCGTGACGTCCGGTCTGCCGCATGACCACGTCTCCCTGGTAGATGTAGGTATTAACGTGCATCTCAGTGGTGAGAGCACAGGCATCGTGTACAGATGCGTCGATATACTGGCCTTTTCCGGAGTTAGTCCGGTGGATCAAAGCTGCGATTATCGCCATGTAGGCATAATGGCCGCCAATGTGCCATGCATTGCCACCTCCTGGCGCTATAGGGATGTTTTCAGCATCGTCCTCCTTATCATAGCCGGAACAGCCCATCTGCCCGCCAGCCGCCAGATGCAACAGATCCCCAGTCAGGTAGTCCCGCCAAGGGCCGGTCTGGCCGAACCTGGTCAATGAACAGACGATCAGTCCAGGATTCGATGCGACGAGGTCCTCATATCCCAAGCCGATCGACGCCATATATCCAGCATCAAAGGTTTCTAGAATTATATCGGCCGAAGCAGCCAGTTTTCTAAAAATGTCCCGGCCGTCTTGGACGGCCAGATTCAAGGTTACGCCCCTTTTCGAGGTGTTGTAGTGCCAAAAAGAAAGGCTGCGATCCCGGTGTGGAACGTCATCTAAAAAAGGACCGACGATGCGTGAGCCTTCACCTCCGGGCGGCTCTATCTTGATGACTTCAGCCCCCATATCAGCCATTAATTTCCCGCACCACTGGCCTTTTTCATCGGCCAGTTCGAGTACTCGCAGGCCCGACAAAGGGCCGAGTTGAAAACTTTCCTCGGTGGCGACAGCAGCATTTGAACGGGAGCTCTGTACTCCAATTGAAGATAGAGGTTCGGATTTGATCATCTCCTCCATATAAGGATAGCGATCAAGGGAGTTCGGCCAGAACGTGCCATCTTCATAACCAGCAACAAATTCGTCATGGCTCAGACCTAGCAAACCTTCGAATACTTCTTGGTTGTGCTGGCCAATCATCGGCGCGGGACTGGTGTTGACAGCGGGGGTTTCGGATAGCTTGAACGGTGCGTTTTGAAATTTGTACTGGCCGATTACCGGGTGGTCTAGTTCTGAATACAATTCCCTGTGGCGCAGTTGCGGGTCATGCTCCACCCGATCCTCCGTACTCTGTACCGGCATGGCTGGAACGCCTGCAGCCTGGCA
>CAJWGH010000179.1 GCA_913031095.1 uncultured Chloroflexota bacterium
ATCAACACCATCAGACGGGAGTTGGATGACGACGCCATCATGGTCAGCGGGACCACCGAAGTGGGCTACTGGAGCCACTTGGCTTTCCCGGCCCTGACGCCTCGCTCGTATCTGACTTCAAGCTACTTTGCCACCTTGGGCTACGCCTTCCCAACCGCCCTTGGGGCCAAGGTAGGCAATCCCGACCGACAAGTAGTCGCTACCTCCGGCGACGGCGGATTCGGTTACGCATCCAGCGAACTGGCCACCGCGGTACAGGAAAGGCTAAACGTGGTAACCATCCTGTTCAACAACGAGTCTTTTGGCGCGTCATATGCTGACCAGGAGAACCGGTTCGGAGGCCGAGTGATCGGCACCCGCATCCACAACCCGGACTACGCCAAGCTGGCCGAATCCTACGGTGCCGAGGGGATAAAACTCTCAGGACACCAGGATTTAGGGCCGGCCCTGCGTGACGCGCTCAAAGCGGATGGTCCGGTACTGATAGAGGTGCCTATCCCAAATCTGGTGCCTCCCTTCCAGATCCCACCACCTGGGATGGTTAGGCGCACATAGCGGGGCTGTGCTAGTGGTAAACTCGAAACTAAACTTATGCCAGAACTGAACAAGAAAGACGAAGACCGGATGGTGCGCTACCGAGGCCAGAGTCTGCGGTTGTTGCAAGACGCCATGGAAGAGATTCGCGTCGGCCGCTGGGACCGCTGCGAGGAACTGCTGTGGGGCAGCCTGACTCAGGCGGTAAAAGGAGTGGCATTGGGCCGGGGCCAGGAATTGAACGGACTGAAAGCTGTTGAGGATTACGCCCAAAAGCTGGGCCAAGAGAATCAGGACCGACGCATAAGGGAGTCCTTCACCAAACTTTCTTCCTTCGGCGAGACCGCCGAAAAGGTCCGTGAGTCCAAAATCAGGGCCGACCATCTGGTGCAGACTCTGGAAGACGTCACCGGAGCTGTCGAGCGCCTCTGGGACCTGGCCCCTGGAGGTGACCTGATAAGCGCGCTGCTGCGGGGTGACATGGACGAGCCCGACGAGGTGGAAGATATGAACCGCGACTTTCTCAGATGAGCTCGAACAGCCCTAAAGTTGCCATCCAAACCCACGGATGCAAGCTTAACCAGGCCGACAGCCAAGTTCTGGTCCGGCAGTTCCAAGAGGCCGGTTTCACAATGGTCAAGTCGGCTGCTCAAGCCGACGTTGTAGTACTAAATTCCTGCACCGTTACCGCCAACTCCGACTCCAAAGCCCGCCAGTACCTACGCCGGGCCCGCCGCTCGAATCCTGACGCTCTAGTGGTGGCCACCGGCTGCTACGCCCAGCGGGCCAAAGGAGACTTATCCGCCATGGAATCTGTCTCCTTAGTTCTGGACAACCAAGACAAACCTACCCTGGTCGCCACCATCGCAAACAAGCTTGAAGTCGCATCCGGCTCCTTCGCAGAAAACCTGGCTGCGCCGGCTCCTGGGAGGAGCCGGGCTATGGTTAAGATTCAAGAGGGATGCGACCAGGTCTGCTCCTATTGCATCGTTCCCAAAGTCAGAGGCCGAGAGCGGAGTATTCCACCCGAAGAGATCATTGCCCAAATAAACGAGCGGGCTAAATTAGGCTGCCGGGAAGCCGTGCTAACCGGCAGCCAACTAGGCACCTATGGGTTCGACCTACCTGGAATAGACTTGGCCGCGTTGCTCCAGCAGGTTCTGGTAGAAACCAATATCAACCGGTTGCGCATTTCGTCACTTCAGGCCCAAGAGATAACGCCCGATCTCCTGGGATTGTGGGACGACTCTCGACTTTCCCCTCACTTCCACATCCCACTCCAGAGCGGGAGCGACACCATCTTGAAATCGATGCGTCGGCGTTACGACACGGCCCGGTTCGCGGAGACCATTGCATTGGTGCGGAAGACGATTCCGGACGCAGGAATCACCACAGATATCATCATTGGCTTTCCGGGTGAAGGCGTAAGGGAATTCGCCGAGAGTTACAGTTTCGCTGCCTCGATGGATTTCAGCGACATGCACGTCTTTCCATATTCCATCAGGCCAGGTACATCCGCTGCCCATCTGGACGACCAGGTGATTGATACGCAGAAGAAAGAACGTTCTGGCGAGATGCTCGAGTTGGCGGCAGCATCAGTGAAGAAGTTTCGACAGGGAGCCCTGGGTCAGGTCAGGCCGGTGCTCTGGGAACCGACCCAAGGGAAAAATTGCGTAGGAATTTGGAGTGGTCTTACCGACAATTACATGAGGGTTAAGGCAGATAGCGGTTGCGACCTGAGCAACTTAATAACAAACACGCGGTTAACCGGTCTCGACGAAGATTGGATGACGGGTGAGGTTGTCTCTCTCTAGCTGGTACGAATCTCTTGGCCCGGCGGTGGGCCATCGGATAATAGTAGCGGCCCATTCCAGCCCGGGAAATTCCAAACAAGATTGAGGAGACTGCGAGGAAATCACTGGCATTAATCCCGACCGTACGAACCACGCCGGAATGCGACAGTTGATAAAGCAAGCGAATAATCAGGCTTGAACCGGCCCCTTCAATAAAGCCGGTTCATTATCGTTTAAAGATCAACCGGCCTGAGGTAGCCCATCTCACCTCGGCGCTCCAGATATCCTGCTTTGACATCGTGGCCGTGAGAGAATACCAATAGCCATCCTTGGGCTTCGGCCTGGCTAAGCAAGTCCCGCTTCTGCTCTAGGGTTTTCTCTGGAGAACTATCAAAGGCTGAAATGGCCACTAGGTTCAGATGATGGGGAGTGGGAACGATGTCACCCAAGAACACCACCCGCTCGCCGCCATGATTGAACATAACCATCTGATGCCCTTGGGCATGACCATCAGTAACAATTACATTGAGTCCCGGCATAATCTCGGAATCGCCATCCAGCAACTCCAGTTGTCCCCGTTCGTCAATGGGCAGGAAATTCTCTTGGCGGTGGGAACCGTGGCAACGCTCGTTGGGGTTGCAGGCTTCTTCCCAGCACTTGCCCTGAACGTAATACTTGGCTTTGGGGAAAGTGGGCACCAGGTTTCCAGCCCGGTCCAGCCGAGTGCAACCGCCCGAGTGGTCAAAGTGCAGATGGGAAAGCACCACCGCACTTATATCCTTGGGGGTGAGGCCCGCGCCTTTTAAGCCCTTCAATAGGCGGCTTGGAACCAACCCAAGATTCTCTTTGTCTTGGTCTATCTCTTTTGAACCTATCCCGGTATCGACCAGGACGTTCTGCCCACTGACTTGCAGCAACAGACAATTCAGCCCCAACGTCATCCGGTTCTTACGATCGGTGGCCACACTGCTATCCCAGGCAACCTTAGGCACCTGGCCGAACATGGAACCACCATCCATCTTGATTACCCCATCACTGATGATCTTCACACCTGTTGACATCATCGCAACACCCAAACCCTCAATCAATTTTTATCGAACGCTCCGCTCAACCTTTGCACCGTCACAACCTGACACCATCAAACCCGGGAATCTCCGAGAGACTCTACATATGTGAGAGAGAATAGAGTCATCTGCTTATGTCGAGACCGGTAAGTCGGGTTA
>CAJWGH010000180.1 GCA_913031095.1 uncultured Chloroflexota bacterium
AATACCATGGTCCGGAAAAAGACGAAGGCCTCGATGGTGTCTTTAAGTGCCACGCTGCGTTCGGACATCTCAGTGCCGTACTCGCGACCCAGGAGGTGCGCCTCTGCCAGTAGTTCCTGCCTGCGGCGACGGGGTCCGGCATTCTGCAGCAACAATGACAAAAGTCGTCGCCCAAAGAGTCGCATACGTACTTTTCCTTCTTCCTCGACACTCTGGTACCAAGACTGTTGGAGTACGTCATTCCGGCCCAAGTTGCGGCGGATCTTGCGCAGCGCAGAGCCCTCGATGGCATCCCCTCGGCCGTGTTCTTGGGTTTGCTCCGGAGAGTTCGCGAAAGACTCAACATCGTCGCGCAGGAAACGGCGGTGTCCGCCAGGAGTGCGGTAGACACGCAGATAGCCATTGTCAGCCCATTGCCTCAACGTGGTATTGCTGACATCAAGCAGATGGCAAGCGTCCCTAAGCGAGAGCCACTGGGATTTTGCAGCTATCCGAATTCCGTCGTTCTGAATCTTTACCAAACTATCCGACCTGGAATGATTTCCGGCTTATCATTAACCGAAAACCTACCAAAATCTCTAAGAAACTAAGTTTATAACTTCAAATATCAACAAAGCTAGCATACGTGTTTAGTACCGTCAATCCATTTGGAAGCAAGTGCTGGAAAATCCGAAATATGAGCCTAGAAACTTCGTTGTTGACTACATTATGCAATGTTATATTTTAATGGATGGCAGAGCGAGAATCTGGCAAGAAACTACAATCTGACCGGCGAGCATTGTTCATCAGTTTGAGACGGTTCATAAGGTCGCAGGCGGTCCTCAAGGCGATGGAGCGCGTGCCTAGAGAGTTGTTCGTTCCCATCGCAGAGCGGGCCAAGGCATACATGGACATCGCCCTGGCCATCGGAGAGGGCCAAACGATCTCCCAGCCCTACATAGTGGCCTTGATCACCGAGGCGCTTCGGTTGCAACCAACGGACCGGGTGCTGGAGGTCGGGGCCGGTTCTGGTTACCAAGCCGCCGTGCTGGCCGAGTTGGTTCCAGATAGTAAAATCGTGACCGTAGAATTGGTTCGGAGTCTAGCCCAACGGGCGCGGAAGACACTGGATAGAAACGGCTACATGAATGTAATAGTTGAAGATGCCACCGAGATTCTAGGTTGCCCTGAGCGCGGCCCGTACGAAGCCATCGTGGTTTCCGCCGCGGTGCCCAGCCTGTCTCCATCGTTGATCGCCCAGTTGACGGTGGGTGGACGTATGGTCGTTCCAGTGGGTGACCTGGATCGACAAGAACTCGTCTGTGTCCTGCGAACCGGAGAGGGTGTCTCGCTCCGCATGCTTGGCCCCTGCCGCTTCGTTCCACTACTAGGCCGTGAAGCATTTCCGACCTCGCCCTAGAGCACTTGATGTACCCTGATAACCATGTCAGATTTACCTGCTGAACTATCCCTGTCCTTAGACGAGGCTGCTGCATCCATCCTCCGTGCAAACCACGTGGTAGCGCTGGCGGGGGCCGGACTGTCTGTCGAGAGTGGCATACCGCCCTTCCGCGGCCCCGGAGGACTCTGGACCAAGCATGGCGAACCCTCCAATCTTTCCTACCGCGAATTCGTCGATGACCCTGGTGAGTGGTGGGAAGCTCGTTTCCGCAGTGAAGACCAGCCAGGTGATCCAACCCATGAGATGAAGGTCGCGGTTGATCGGGCAGAACCCAATCCTGGGCATCACGCCCTTGTTGAGATGGAAGAGCTTGGATTGCTGCAGTATGTCGTTACCCAGAATGTGGACAACCTCCACCGGGAGGCTGGCAGCAGGTCGCTTCTGGAGATACACGGGAACCGGACCTGGCTGCGTTGCGTTGGCTGTGGGGCCCGCCAACCAAGGGATGGCTACCACTTCGACAGCTTGCCACCCATCTGCACCCACTGTGGTGGTGTGATAAAGATGGACACAGTCATGTTCGGCGAGCCTATTCCAGAGGATGTGCTGCTAGCTAGCCGTGAGCAGGCCGAGACCTGTGATTGCATGCTCCTGGTGGGTACCTCGGGCACCGTTAACCCGGCAGCTCGCTTGCCCTTAGTCGCAAAGGAGCGAGGCGCTACTCTTATCGAAATCAACCCCGACGCTACTAGCCTCACTCCCTACTGCGATATTACACTCAATGGCCCTTCCGGCGAGCTACTTCCGTTGCTGTTAAAACGCCTCAGAAACGGTGCTTCTGTTGAGCCCGAAAGCCTGGCGTGAATGTTATAATTTCGAGCCTATAAACCGAGGATTTTCGCTTCGGTTTTGAGCCTATCCCTCTGCGCTGGGAGTAGCCATGCCGATGGAATCCGTTTTGTTGCAACCGGTTCTGGCTCGTTTTGGATTGGGCGACCCAGAGTGGTTGGATCCTGCCACTGCTGCCGCCATCGTGCTGATCGGTTTCATCGTGGCGTTTCTGGTTCACAGACTCATATTCCCTCTAATTATACGGTTCACCCACTGGACGCCTACGGACCTTGACTCCCGGCTTGTTCGTTCTCTCCGTTGGCCGGTCACCCTTGGTATCCTGGCTCTGGCCGGTTATCTAGCGGTGAGTGTGGGCTTGGACCTGGGTGATGACCAAGGAAAAGCTAATACGGTTGCCGGAGCAGCTGGAATGGTGGTCGGTATCATCGCAGTGGCCGGCCTGCTCTCCGCTGCCATCGACTGGTACCTGGTCAATCTAGCATCACGCACCAACCACGTAGTGGACCTCCGTCTTTTTCCCCTGATTCGACGGGTGGGCGGAGTGGTCGTCTATGGCATCGGCGCGCTGCTGGTGCTGGACGTGATGGACATCAACATCAGCCCGCTCATCGCGGGTCTAGGTTTGGGCGGACTGGCTGTGGCCTTGGCTATCCAGCCAACCCTGGCCAACCTGTTCGCCGGCACCTATGTGATGACCGAGGGCGTCATCGACACCGGAGATTACATAGAGCTGGAAAGTGGCGTGGCCGGATACGTGGTAGAGGTCGGTTGGCGCAGCACGCGCATCCGCACTTGGGGTAACAATTTAGTTGTCGTTCCCAATGCCCGGTTTGCTGAAACCATCATCACCAACTATCAGCAGCCAGTTCCAGCGGTAAACGTTTATCTGACCTGCGGAGTAAGCTATGACAGCGATCTGGACTTGGTGGAGAATATATCCCGGGAAGTGATGGATGACCTGTTGCAGAATGACGATAACGCTGTGAAGTCCTATGGCGCCTGGTTCGCGTTCAATGCATTCGGTGAGTCCAACGTCGACTTCTGGCTGTTCTTACAGGCCCGAGATCGCATCTCCAGCTTTAACCTACAGTCGGCTCTGGTCAAGAACCTGCACCGCCGCTTTAACGACGAAGGCATCATCATCAACTACCCGGTACGCACCCTTCGGTTCCCAGACGGCTTCAACCCGGAATTACTGAGCGCGACTGCCACCTCCGCCGAACGCCCAGTTAGATCCTCCCGCGCCACTAGGCCACAGCGCGATCTCCCCTTGCAACGAGA
>CAJWGH010000181.1 GCA_913031095.1 uncultured Chloroflexota bacterium
GCATGGTCTGCCAGTACCGCCGACGCTACACCGAAGCCAAGGAATGGTTCAGCAAGGCGCTAGATATACACCAGCGCATTAACGACGGCGAAGAGATGGTCAAGGACTACCGCTCCCTCGGCTTATGCTCCCAGTACAAGTTCGAATACGACGAAGCTGCCAGTTGGTACCAGCGGGCCAGAGAGATACTCGAAGAGGCACGGGACGAGGAGAATGCAGTCATGGTCTACCACTCGCTGGGTACGGTCTGCCACGCCCAGTACCAATTCGACGAGGCCGAGAACTGGTACCAACAAGCGTTGCAGGTCAGCGACCGCATGGGCAACCACGCTCAGATGGGCGTAGAGTTCCATCACCTGGGCCTAGTCGAGCAGGCCCGCGATATGTTCGTTGATGACGCCGAGCACTGGTTCATGATGGCTTTGGATAAATGGCAGGCTGTGGGCGACCGACGGTCCGAAGGCGACGAATGCCGCCAGCTGGGTGTGCTTTTCCACCAGCAGAAGAACCTGGAGAAAGCCGAGGAATGGTACAGCCAGGCCCGTGACATCTTCGAAGAACTGCAAGATCTGAACCGTATCTGCCGCACATACGGACAACTAGGTATGATTGCTGAAGAACGTAATGACGTCCCCGGTGCCTTATTGTGGGCCGGCCGCACCTACCAGCTGGCCAACACCAATAACCTGCAGGTTCTGGACCAGGCTAAAGCCCACCTAGCACGGTTGAAGGAAAAGCACGGCGGTGACAATTTCACCGCGTGGTGGCGCGAGTTCGCTGGTGAAGACCCGCCCACCGATCTGGACGTTGACCCAGATACAGTCCTTTAGTTAACACGGAGACAACCATTGGCAGTTACTTACTTGGACATCAAAGAACGTCGGCCATACGCCGAAGGTATTCCCTTCGGTGATGTCGGCGAATTCGAACAGCTAGACGGCATCGCCCACTTCGCCGTTGACGCGTCTGACCCCAGTAATAGCCCGATCACCGACCTGGAACTAGCCCCCAAGAATGCGGATGGTTTGGTCGAGTTTTCCACCGAATTCAGGATCATTAAGCCCGTCAACCAACAGAAAGGTAGCCACAAGTTATTCTTCGACGTGGTGAACCGGGGCAAGCCGTTGTCTCTTATGCGCATAAACAGCACCCTCGAGACGGACCCGATGGGCCATGGCAACGGTTACCAGATGCGGCAGGGTTACACCCAGGTCTGGTGCGGCTGGCAGCACGATGTCCCCGAAACTCCCGGGTTACTCCGTGTCCATGTCCCCAATGCATCAGACGCCAACGGCCCGGTAACCGGCCGCATCGCCGTCACGTTCCAGCCGAACCGGACATCCCTGTTCCAGATGCTCTCAGACCGGGGACACGTACCCTATCCAGCCAGCAGCCTAGAACCGCTAGACGCCGAGCTCTTGGTGTACGATTATGACGGCGGGCGATCAACAACTATTCCCCGTTCCGATTGGTCTATCGGCCGGTTGGAGCAAGGCAAATTG
Source organism: uncultured Chloroflexota bacterium (assembly GCA_913031095.1). The sequence continues at coordinate 1,503 of CAJWGH010000181.1, forward strand.
GAACCCGACCCCTACCACATATCTCTGGAGAAAGGTTTCAAGGCTGGTAAGATTTATCAGTTCATCTACACAACTGCCACCGCGCCAATAGTGGGATTAGGCTTCGCGGGAGTCCGAGACCTCATCTCCTACCTTAGGTACTCAGATAACCTTGACAACCCATGCGCCGGGGATATCCATCACACCATGGCTTTTGGTTCGTCTCAAAGTGGGCGTTTCCTGCGTCACATGCTATACCTAGCCATGAACCAGGACGAAGAAGATCGCATGGTCTTTGACGGCATCATCTCCCACATCGCAGGCGGGCGCCGAGGCGAGTTCAACCAGCGGTTCGGCCAACCGTCCAACACTGTGGAAGCCAGCACCGGCAGCCTCTTCCCTTTCGCCGACATCGATCAGACGGATCCGGAGACAGGCCAGACAGACGGCCTGCTCAAACGGTTGAAGGGCAGGGCAAAAGTGCCAAAGATTTTCTTTACCAACACCTCCAGTGAATATTGGGGCGGCCACAGCGCTTTAACCCATATTGACTCCACTGGTGTCAGGGACATAACCCCTTACGACCAAGTGCGGATCTACCACTTCTCCAGCACACAGCACAGCGCAGGAACTCTACCTCTAACTCACACTCAGCCCACGGGTGCCGTCGGCAAGCACCCATTTAACTGGGTCGACTGGCGTCCCCTTTTGCGGTCAGCCGTGGCCAATCTTGACGCCTGGGTCACCAACAATACCGTTCCGCCACCCAGCAAACACGCCCGGCTGGACGAGGGCACAGCAGTCCCCGGTGAGTCTTTGCGATCGGTCTACCAAGCTATCCCTGGGTTCGGATTTCCGGGACACTTGAGGCACCTGTCTCGGTATGATTTCGGACCCCGCCAAGGAGTCATTAAAAATCTCCCTCCGGTCTACGGAGCGCCATACCCTGCCCTTGTCTCCGCCGTTGACTCCGACGGTAACGAGGTGGCCGGGATACGTCTACCAGACGTAGAGGTTCCCTTGGCTACCGTTACCGGCTGGAACCTCCGTCACTCGGACACCGGGGGGGCAGACCAGACGCATAAAATTATGGGCTCAACCGTACCATTCACTTTCACCCGGCAGGAGCGCCAGGACATCTCCGACCCTCGCCCATCCGTGGAAGAACGCTATGCCTCCAAGGACGACTACCTAGACAGGGTGGAAGGCGTGGCTAGAGACCTTGTCTCTGAGGGTTATCTGCTGAACGAAGACGTACCCAGGGTCGGCTTGATGGCTGCCGAAAGATACGACCTCATCGAGTCTCAGGCGAAACAGGCCCAACCCGCTGTAGACTAACAGAACCAAACTCAAAATCGACACTGGAGTAAGAATATGAGCGTTGGAACATCGGTACCCCTGCCAGCATATACCATCGACCCGGCTTTCATGGCCAAAACTGCCGAAGACTTGGGATTCGAGTCCATCTGGTACGCCGAACACGCAGCAGTCCCGGTCCACAGCGACAGCCCATTCCCTGCCACCGGCGGTGAGATTCCGTGGACGTACTCCCACTTCACCGATCCGTACATCGCCCTGGCACGGGCCTCCGCCGTAACCAGCAAGATCAAGCTGGGCACTGGAATCACGCTGGTACCCGAGCGGAACCCCTTGCTGTTGGCCAAGGAGATTGCCACTCTGGATCGCTACAGCGGCGGACGATTTCAGTTCGGCATCGGCACCGGCTGGCTCAAGGAAGAGACCGAACTTATGGGCGGCGACTTCGAACACCGGTGGACCCAGACTAGAGAAGCCATCGAAGTGATGAAGGAACTTTGGACCAAGGAAGAAGCAGAATACCACGGTCGCTACTTCGACTTTCCCTTGGTTAAGTCCTATCCCAAGCCGGTCCAGACGCCCCACCCACCCGTTATCTTGGGGGGCATGGCCAGGAACGTGCTTCGCCGGGTCGTGGCCTGTGCCGACGGTTGGTTGCCCAACCGGGTGACGCCCGCAGAGGTTGAGGAGAGCCGCAAGAAACTGGACGCCA
>CAJWGH010000182.1 GCA_913031095.1 uncultured Chloroflexota bacterium
GGCCGACACCAATATGCCTGACTGAGCTTCGTGGGTAGGCAGGCCAGGGGAGTCACCGTTGGAACTGTCTAGGGATCTTTCCGCCATAAGATCCATCTTGTTCATGACCAATATCCTGGGCCTGTCCATCAGTCCCAGATCCCTAAGGGTTTCTTCCACAACCCTGGTCTGCTCCAGGGCCTTGGGATGGGTGACGTCTATGACGTGGAGCAGGATGTCCGATTGCTGCAATTCTTCTAATGTTGCGCGGAAAGCGGCAACCACCTTGGGCGAAAGTTTTTGGATGAACCCCACTGTGTCACTCACGAGTAGCTGCGCTCCAGATGGCAGCCGGATGCGCCGGGTGACCGGATCCAAAGTGGAGAAGAGCTGGTCTGCAGCAGTCACCTTGGAGTTGCTTAAGACATTGAAAAGAGTGCTTTTGCCTGCGTTGGTATAACCCACCAACGTCGCCATGGGAATCGTGGACTTCTTGCGGCGTTCCATATGGACGCTGCGCCTACGCCGCACGGCATCCAGTTCTGACTTAATCTTCTGTAGTCGGGTACGCACCAGCCGCCTGTCTGTCTCGATCTGGGTCTCACCAGGACCTCGAGTACCGATGCCGCCGCCCAGACGTTCTAGGTGAGACCATTGGCCGGCCAAGCGCGGCAGCAGATATTCGTGTTGGGCCAACTCTACCTGCAGTTTGCCTTCGTGAGTGGAGGCGTGCTGCCCGAAAACGTCCAGAATCAAGGCCGTGCGGTCGATGACCTTGCATGCGAGAGCGTTTTCCAGGTTACGCTGCTGGGCTGGGGTGAGCTCGTCATCGAAGATGACCACGTCGGCTTCGAGGTCGCCCATCATTTCACGAATTTCGTCCACCTTACCTGATCCGACGTAGGTAGACCCCAGCCGGTTGGCACGTTGGGTGACGTTGCCAACGACCTGGGCACCAGCGGTATTTGCCAGATACTCAAGTTCGGAGAGTGTGTCATCCAACGACCACAGGTTGGCCTTGCGGTTCATCTCGACGGCTACAAGAACCGCTTTCTCCGGCTCTGGCTCTACCGGAATGGAGGATTGTTTACGTTTGGAGCGCTTACTTATGGGCTCTACTCACTAGGTCTAATCGCCTTTGGGCGGTGGGATCTTCCAGGTCTCCATCCTTTGACAGCCCTTCTCTACCTGCTCATCGGGCGTAGTCAGGGACAGGCGTATGTAACCTTCACCATACTTCCCGTAGCTGGAACCAGGGGTCACCACGACATCCAGTTCTTCCAAGAGTAGTTGAGCCATCTCGGCGGAGGTATACCCATCAGGAACCCTCGCCCATATGTATAGACTAGCACGGGGGACCGCAGCGCTCATGCCCATGGCCTGCACGGCTTTCACCACCCTATCGCGGCGACGCGTGTAGGCGCCCACATTGTCAGCCACACAGTCTTGCGGGCCGGTCAGTGCTTCCATGGCCATCTCCTGGACGGCCTGAGGCACCCCTGAGTCCAGGTTGGCTTTGATTTGGAACAAGGCTTTTATCATATCGGCGTTGCCAACAGCCATGCCGATGCGCCATCCAGTCATGTTGTAGGTCTTGGACAAGGAGTGGAACTCGAGTCCGATGTCCTTGGACCCTGCGACCTGTAGATAGCTCAGCGGTGAGTATCCCTCGTAAGCAACTTCACTATAGGCGGCATCATGTAGCAGGGCGATATCATTCTCTCTGCAGAATGCTATCGCAGACAAGAAATCTTCTTCGCTCGCGACGGCGCTAGTTGGGTTGTTGGGGTAGTTCAGCCACATCAACTTAGCAGCGCGGGCCACATCGGAAGGGATGGCGTCCAACTCCGGCAACCAGCCATTGCTCTCGTAGAGTGGCATGATATGGCTCTCGGCCCCGGCAAACATGGTACCCACGCCGTAAACAGGGTAGGCAGGGTCCGGGATCAAAGCGATATCACCTGGGTCTAGGAAACAGAACGCGGCGTGCCCGATGCCTTCTTTGGCGCCGATCAGCGGCAAGACTTCGGTATCTGGGTCCAGTTTGACGTTGAAGCGGGTGTCATACCACTCGGCGAATGCCCGGCGCATCTCAGGCAACCCGTCAGTCTCGGGATAGCGGTGGTTTGGGGCGTGTTGGGACGCCGTCAACAGCCGGTCTATAATCGGCTGCGGGGTTGGAATGTCAGGGTCACCGATGCCGAATGTCACCACGTCAGCCCCGGCGGCACGCTTCTCAGCGATGATCCGCGAGATCTCAACGAAAGGATAGGGGGACAGTTTCCCTAAGCGGTCAGAAAATTTCACCATCTCGACTACAGTTCTCCCGGTATTTAAATTGAATAGCCTGGGTCATAGCCCTTCGATGTCACGTCTCGAAATACCTCGGTCTCTTTGCTGCCAGATTAGCGGATGAAGAGGGACGACTTGTAAAGCTTCATGATCGCTTACCTACTCCCATTCACCGCTGAACACTTCCTGCGCTGGACCTTCTAGGAAGACCTCCCCTTCTCCGTCCCAGTCCACCCTGAGGGTGCCACCGGGGAGAGTTATGTCAACTGTATTGCCGGTGTGCCCGCCAAGTATGGACGCCACGGCGATGCCGCAAGCCCCGGTGCCACAGGCCATGGTCTCGCCCGAACCCCGCTCCCAGACTCGAGCCGTCAGGTGACCCCGACTCTCGATGTTTACGATCTCGAAGTTGACCCGGTTGGGGAAGATGGGATGGTGTTCCAATTTGGGCCCCACTGTGTGCAAAGGGAACTCCGCCACCGGGGTGTCGATGAACGTGACGGCGTGGGGGTTGCCCATAGATACAAAACTCAACGGAAGGTCGTGGTCGTCCATCTGGAAAGGATATTCCAGCACTGGGCCTGGCCCATACTCTTCAGCCGGTCCTAATCTCACCGGGACCTCGGATAGAGTCAGTATCGGATTTCCCATAGACACTCTTGCGGCCACCACCTGTCCACCTTCAGCTATGGGCGATACCTGCCGGATACCAGCCAAGGTCTCGACGCTGACCGAGGTTGAGGAGTCTGAAACGATCCCGTGGTCAACGGCGTATTTAACGAAACACCGGATACCATTGCCACACATCTCTGCTTCTGAACCGTCGGCGTTGAACATGCTCATCTTGAGGTCAGCAATATCTGAGTCTTTGATCAGTATCAGGCCATCCCCGCCCACACCGAAATGCCGGTCACTTATCTGTCGTGACAACTCGTTCCAGTCTCGATTCTCGGACCGCGCGTCAACGTAAACATAGTCGTTGCCGGCGCCATGCATCTTGGTGAATTTCATGTCTGGGCTCCTCGTGGGAAAGAAGGCTCATTGTACCACAGGGGCGGTCTCAGACAGGTACGTAAGGACACGCTCCGCTGCCCTCTGGGCCAGGCGTGGAGCCGTCACATCCAGCCAGGTTATCCGCCGGTCAGATGGCTTGAACCAGGTGTACTGACGGCGCGCCAGATGGTGAGTCTGGGTTTTTGTTCTGGAAACCGCCTCTTCCA
>CAJWGH010000183.1 GCA_913031095.1 uncultured Chloroflexota bacterium
AGTTTCGCGATTCAAGCATGTTTTGCCTTCGCCCGAACGCAGATCTGACAAAACTCGTTCCAACCCAATAATTTACTTGATAACGAGCCTTTGCAACCATCGACCTATAACGTCATGACTCCAGAAAGAGAATTCCTAGAAGTGTCCCTCCGAATAGAGGTTGAACCGTCGGCGTAAACAGCCTGCATCTCTAGAACCAGCAAGAGATTACAGCCTACTCATCCTCACGCTGCCGGTAGCGGTTCACAATCGGAAGTCGCCTATCCTTTCCGAAAGCCCGCTGAGTAATCTTGACCCCGGGCGGGGCCTGGCGGCGTTTGTATTCGTTGCGGTCCACCGCGGCGATGACCTGCCACACCACCTGGGGGTCAAATCCTTGACTAACCATATCCCGGTAGCTTAAGTCGGTCTCTACGTAGGCCTCTATCACCGGATCCAACACCTCGTAGGGCGGCAGACTGTCGGCGTCCACCTGGTCCTCACGCAATTCAGCGCTGGGCGGTTTGTCGATGATGGCCGATGGTATAACATCGTCCACCGTCCCAAAGGCCTGACCCTGCCTATTACGCCAGCGACAGAGTTCGTAGACCGTGGTCTTGGGTACGTCCTTTAAGACCGCGAACCCGCCAGCCATATCGCCGTACAACGTGGCGTACCCCATTGCCATCTCTGACTTGTTGCCAGTTGTTAACACGATCCAACCGAACTTGTTGGACACCGTCATCAAAACGTTACCCCGCACCCGCGCCTGGACATTCTCTTCAGCAACATTGACTTCGGTTCCTTCGAACCGATCTTCCAGCATGTCGGTGAAAGCACGGTGGGCCCGTTCGATAGGCACCTCCCAAAGGTCCATACCTAAGTTCTTAGCCAACTGCGTGGAATCCCTGATGCTGCCCTCAGAAGAATAGCGCGAGGGCATAGTGATCCCGACCACATTGTCCTTACCCAGGGCGTCCACCGCCACCACAGCTGTCAAAGCTGAGTCCACACCGCCAGACATCCCAATCAGTGCCTTGGAGAAACCCGATTTTCGTATATAGTCGCCAGTGCCCATAACCAAAGCCCGGTACACTTCTTCCGGACCATTCATGGCTTGCGAAAAGGACCGGGTTTCGACAGGTCCCTTGCGCGCAGCATTCGGTCCAGACACTGTCAAAATCTTAGACATCCCAACCGATGCAGTGTTCACACCCGCAAATCTCGACGCCGTATTTGCAGGAGGATCGGGGAAGGTCAAATCCACTACCAGCAACGCTTCCTCAAAAGCAGGCCCCCGAGAGACCAACCCACCAATAGAGTCGCAGATGATGCTGCCACCATCGAATACCAATTCGTCCTGCCCTCCCACCGTGTTCACATAAGCAACAGCGAGCCCATGGTCAGACGCTCGCTCCGCAATCATCTCTTCCCGGGAGGCGCGTTTGCCGGCATGGAATGGCGATGCGTTTATGTTGACGATGAGTTCGGCGCCGGCTCGACGCTGGACCGTGGTCGGACCCACCGGGTACCAGATGTCCTCACAGACGTTAACACCAAGAGAAACGCCCCCTATCTCGTAGACAGGGCAAACTGAGCCTCTTTGGAAATAGCGCTGCTCGTCAAAGACTCCGTAGTTAGGCAAGAAGATCTTGTGGTAGGTGTCGACCAGCTTGCCGTTATAACACAGCGCCGCAGCATTGGTGATCTGCGGGCCGACATATTCGGACTCTCGCTCCAGAGACACGATGTTCACATAACCCAGCACAACCGCCATACCTTGGGACGCGGCGGCCACCTTCTCCACAGCAGCTACGTTCTCAGTCAAGAATGACTTCTTGTAGAGGAGATCTTCTGGTGGATAGCCAGTGGTGGCCATCTCGGGGAAGGCAACAAGGTCTGCCTGGGCTTGGTGAGCGCGCTCCAGGTAGTCCAAGATTTTGGCTGTGTTTCCAGGTATGTCGCCAACCGTGGGGTTGATTTGCGCCAACGCCAGGCGAAAGGTCCGCGTCATGTAAATCCTCGTGACGGTTTTAGCCGAGTATACAGACTTCGGTTTTTTCCTGCCAAATATCATGTCCGTCGTCCCTCAGGCCCCTTTGGAGTAGACAAGGGTTCCCAGCGACGCTAACATTCCGACGTGTGCAAGCAAGCCCAACAAAGGGCTTCATCTCGCATCTAAGGAGAACAATCATGGACTATGCAATCAACCACGTCCATATCCGGGCCAAAGACCCGCATACATCGGCCGCCTGGTACCAAAAGATATTCAACGCTAAGAAGATGTCTGAGCGCGAGGTTATGCCGGGCACTATCACCATCGGCATGCAAGTCGGTGGACCGACGCGGCTGAATATTTCTTCCCAGCCTCCCAACTCCTCTCCCGAGCGAGCGATCCCCGAGCTAAACCGGCTGGGACTCGAACACTTCGGGTTCCACGTGGACGACCTTGAATCGGAAATGGCGCGGTTCGAGGCCGAAGGGATCAGGGTGATACTTCCCCTTACGATCACACCGCAAGGTATCAAACTAGCCTACATCGAAGGCCCGGACGATGTAGTGATCGAGTTGGTACAACCCGCACCCTAACTTGCACACCGTGAAAAATCTGTTTGTGCTTGCCCCATAGCATTAAAAATGTACTCGCGAAGATTGTCCGATCAGGCGGTTTCGGGTGAACATGCATTACCCGCTCAAAAACATTACTTAGATGGAAGGTTCATTAGATGGCTCAAATTATGACCGGTAAACAAGCCGTGTTGGAGATGTTGAAGGCGGAAGGCGTGAAGCACATCTTCGGCAACCCCGGCACCAGCGAAGCGCCCTTGATAGATATGCTAGGAGACTACCCAGAACTACAATACTTCCTGACCCTGCAAGAGAGCGTGGCGATGGGCATGGGAGAGTCCTATGCCAGGGCAACCGAGAAGCCGTCCTTCGTCAGCCTCCATGTAGACAGCGGGCTTGCCAATGGCATAGCCCTCATGTTGGACGCGCTCAACACCGGCACCCCTATGGTCATCACATCGGCTAACTACGATGCCCGCAAGGTCAACGAGACCAAGACCGACTTAGCGGAGCTGGTACGTCCAGTAACGAAGTGGTCCGTGGAGTTGAACCTTCCAGACCAGATCCCATCGGTCATGCGTCGTGCGTTCCACGAGGCCAATAGCCACCCCAAGGGTCCGGTGTACGTCGGATTCACCGCCAACGCCCTGGAGGCGGAAGCCGAGATGAACATCGTACCCTCCAGCAAGATGCACGACTCCTATAGGCCCGACCCCAAAGGGATCGAAGAGGCCGTGAAACTGATTATGGCCGCCAAAGAACCCTTGATGATGGTGGGCGACCGCGTCTCCGAAGACCACGCCAATGACATGGCCGTGGAGTTGGCCGAACTGATGGGTTTCCCCGTCCACCAGTCCAGGGGAGCGGAGGTGTCGTTCCCTACCACTCATCCTCAGTTCTTCGGCAACCATACCCTGAGGGTGACCAGCAGCCGAAA
>CAJWGH010000184.1 GCA_913031095.1 uncultured Chloroflexota bacterium
CACGATCGCGCCAGACGATCACGCCCTGAGTGTTCCTTCCGGTCACCCTCACGTCCTCTAGGGTAATGCGTACCACTTGGGCCTTGGCCGAAATGATTAAAATCAGCTGTCCGGGGCCGTCTGATACCACTCTGGCAGCTGCCACTTTCCCGGCTTTGTCTGAAGTGCGGAATGTCCGCACACCTTGGCCGCCCCTTGAGTGGCGCGGGTAGCTGGCTAGCGGGGTGCTCTTGCCGTAACCTCTCTGGCTGACAATCAAAAGATGGCTGTTGGGAGTCACCGTACTCATGGCGACTACTTCGTCTTTGTTCAGCAGACGGATACCTCGAACACCGCCGGCCGTCCGAGAGCGTGGAGTAAGTCCCGAGATGGGGAACTTGATCGCCTGACCCTGTTCCGTAACCATAACCACATCTTTTGCATCGCCTACCTGTGCCACCGAGACCAATTCGTCGCCTTGCTCCAGGTCGAATACAATCAAGCCTGAGGGGCGGATGCGGGTGAGCTCGCCCGTTTTCAGAGCTTTGACCTCTCCTTTCTTAGTGGCCAGCAGGAGCGGATACTCGTCCCTGGGGTTTTCAATCAGAATCATCGCCTGGATCGCTTCACCGCGATCCAGCGGTAGCAGAGTAGATAGAAGAACGCCGCGGCTGGTCCGTGATGAATCACCGTGTATCTGATAGGCCTTCAGTGGGTAGACACGGCCCCTGTTGGTGAAGAAGAACAGAGTGTTATGGGAGTCAACCACGACTAGATCCATCACCGCGTCGTCTTCACGGGTCCGCATACCAACAACGCCTTTACCGCCGCGGTGCTGGGTTCGGAAGGTGTCCGACGGCACCCGTTTCACGTAACCCTTCTGGCTCAGAGTAATGATCGAATCTTCATGTGGGATGAATGATTCGTCGGTCTGGTCGGCCAATTCCGCGTCGTGGATGACCGTTCTTCGGGGGTTGTTGAACGCTTTCTTGAGAGCCTGAGTTTCGGACCTAATCTCGGAAAGCACCAGTTCTGGGCTGGCCAACAGGGCCTCGAGCTCAGCGATTTTGCCAACCAGGTCTTCGTGCTCTTTCTCCAGGCGTTCCCGTTCCAAAGCCGCCAAGCGACGGAGTTGCATGTCCAAGATGGCCTGAGATTGAATCTCACTCAAATCCAAGGTTGACATCAAGTTCGCGCGAGCGGCTTCCACGTCTGCGGAACCACGGATGATCTCAATGACTTCGTCCATGCGGTCCAAGGCTAACAGTAGCCCTTGGACCACATGGTCGCGTTCCTGTGCTTTCTGTAGTTGGAATTCGGCCCGCCGGCGGATGACGACCTGACGGTGCTCAATGAACAGGGTTAGACAACGTTTCAGAGGCAGAATCTGAGGTTGGCCGTCCACCAGAGCTAACATGATAGTGTTGAACGACTGCCTGAGGGCCGTGTGGCGCATCAGGTTGTTCATCACCACATAAGTCTGGGCGTCGCGGCGGAGTTCAATGACTATTCGCATTCCGTGGCGGTCAGACTCGTCCCTGATGTCGGAGATGCCGTCCAACTTCTTCTCTCGGGTTAGGGTGGCAATCTTTTCGACCAGGTTCGCCTTGTTCACCTGGTAGGGAAGCTCTGTGATAATGATTTGTTCTCGGCCTCCACGGGCCTCTTCAATCTCGGTGGTGGCTTCCATGATGATTCGGCCGCGGCCGGTAGTGTAGGTGTCGTAGATTCCTTGCCGTCCGTGGATGTTGGCGCCAGTGGGGAAATCCGGACCCTTGACTGAGCGCATCAACTGCTCGGTGGTGATGTCTTCGTTGTCAATCAGCCGGATGATTGCGTCACAGATCTCGCCAAGGTTATGCGGAGGGATGTTGGTGGCCATGCCCACTGCTATGCCGGAGGCCCCATTGATCAACATGTTGGGTAATCTGGCCGGCAGTACGGTTGGCTCGTTGAGAGAGTCGTCGAAGTTGGCGCTGAAATCAACGGTGTTCTGGTCAATATCTGCCAACAGTTCGTCTGCAATAGGAGCTAGGCGGGCTTCGGTGTACCGCATGGCGGCAGGTGGGTCGCCGTCTATGCTGCCAAAATTGCCCTGGCCAGTGATCAGCGGGTAGCGCATGGAGAAATCCTGAGCTAAGCGGACCAAGGCGTCGTATACCGAACCTTCACCGTGGGGATGGAATTTACCTAGCACTTCACCGGCGATTCTGGCGCTCTTTCTATAGGCTCCTCCGGGCCGGATACCCATGTCGTGCATCGCATAAAGAATGCGACGGTGAACAGGTTTCAGCCCATCCCGAACGTCAGGAAGCGCCCTGGCGACGATTACGCTCATCGCATAGGTCAGGTACGATGTCCGCATCTCCTCTTCTATGCGTATCGGGCGTTCCCCCGAATTTGGTTGTTCGGGCGTGGTAGTTACCATATGTTGGTGCTCCTTGAGAGTCCACTAATCCGTTGAATATTCTGTGGATAGTTTCCGAGTTTTGAGCATGACATCATGCCGAGAAATAACGCTTTGGTTAGACAGTTTCGCTACCCACGGTGGATATTGAGCCCAGGTGTCAGTCGGCGAATTCAGAGATGTAGGTTTCGGCTCGTTCTTTTAAGCCAAGAAATAGGTTGCCGAATAGCTTTGGGACTTCATCCTGGCGTTCCGGATGACATTGAAAACCGATAACCCAGCTATGTTGTGGGCTCTCTAATCCCTCGATCAACCCATCTTCTACCTCGTATGCAGTTGTCATTAGGCTCGGTGCCCGGTGCGCCTCTTTCAGCCCTTGATGGTGCAGGCTATTTACCCTGAACAAACCTGCCATTCCAATCACCGGTGCCGCTTTGGCGCCCGGTGCGATGAATATCGTGTGGTAAGCAGACTCCCAGTTGCCGTCGATCTTTTCGGATCTGTGGCCTGGCAAGTCTTGAATCAACTTGCCGCCGAACGCAACGTTCAGCAATTGCATCCCCCGGCAGATCGCTAGAATCGGCATGTCCCGCATCAACGCGTATTCCAGAATCCGCAGTTCCAACTTGTCGAGAGGGCGGTTTAGCTTTAATCCTGCGTTTGGGTTCGGGTCCTCTCCGTAAAGGGCGGGGTCGATATCTGGTCCACCGGATAATAGTAGACCACCTGTATCGCGCATAAGTTCGTTGGTATCTACGTTTGTGTGGTCGTCCGGCACCAGAACCCGCACCTCCGCCCCCGCGGACTCCATCGCTTCGATGTATCGGTGTGCGTTCTTGGCCCCTGAGGAGGTGATAGCTACAACTGCCATATGACATAACATTATAATCGAATGGTGCCTAGAGTTACAGTGTTCTGGCACCGAAGTTGGGCCGAATTCCGTGCGTATCAACGGTTGATTTTATTTGCTCCCAACCATACGAATTTGATAAGCTATGCACCAGATATCGGGCTAGGAATCTAGACGTCAACGAAAGATTCCCACTGAACTACAGGTCCATAAGAGGAATTTGATGAGAGAAGTTATACAGGGAGC
>CAJWGH010000185.1 GCA_913031095.1 uncultured Chloroflexota bacterium
CGTCGTGTTGCAGGCACCCGATGGTTAAGCCCAAGGCGTGGTAGATTTGCCCCATCCAGACCGGGTCGCGGCGTGCCAAATAGTCGTTAACGGTTACTACGTGGACACCTCGGCCTTCTAATGCGTTGATATAAACGGCCAGGGTGGCGACCAAGGTCTTTCCTTCTCCGGTTTTCATCTCGGCGATTTGGCCCGTATGCAGGACCAATCCGCCGATAAGTTGTACGTCGTAATGGCGTTGTTTCAGTGTGCGCCGGGCCGCCTCTCGCACTGTGGCGAAGGCTTCAGACACCATATCGTTTAGGCTTTCTCCATCGGCCAGCCTAGATCGGAACTCCTTGGTCATATCGTGGAGTTCGCTGTCGGTCATCTTCTGAAATTTAACCTCCAGCTCGTTGATATCGTTGACGGACGACGCGAGCTTCTTCAGTGCTTTTTCGTTTGGGTCGCCAAGCACTTTTTGGAGAACGGAGACCATGGATTAATAGACCTCTTAGATTCCAGCCGATATGCCTGATTTATCGCCTGATCAGCTTCTCAGACTGATTCGGATGGCTGGAAACAATTATATTGTATCCAAAGGCTTTAGGGGATGCACGCCTTATCGCGGCTTAGAAAAAAGACTGATTGATGGCTGAGTTTAACTCAATGGATCAAACAGCCAAGTTTTGGAAGTTAGAGACCCCAGATTGCCGCATCCAGTCTTGGAGCTCCGCCAAAATGCGCCATGGTGCGGACAGCCCAACAAGGTTGGCGCTGCCTATCTGTACGGCTGATGCGCCGGCTAGCATATATTCAACGGCGTGTTCGCCTGAGAAGATTCCTCCGACACCGATGATTGGAACGTCCACCTGTTTTGCAACCTGGTAGACAAGAGCCAGTGAGATTGGCCGCAGGCCCATGCCTGAGAGACCACCGGTGATGTTGCCTAGCATGGGCTGGCGGGTTTGGGTGTCGATGCGCATGGCAGGCATAGTGTTGCAGATGGTTAGAGCATCGGCTCCACTTTCAACCGCCGCCTGCGCAATCTCGGTTATGGAAGGCACGTTGGGGGCAAGCTTGGCCAGTATGGGTAGGTCGGTATTAGCCTTAACGGCTGCCACTGCTTGGGATGTAAGGTTGGCACTGTGGCCGAACATCGCTCCGTCTTCTACATTTGGGCAGCTCAGGTTCAGCTCTATGCCATGGAATCCAGCCCCGGCGTTGGTCATGGCGGCCATCTCGCCGAATTGTTCCACGGAATCAGATGCGAAGCTGAGTATGCAAGTGGCGTTCCATCGGTCCCAATTGGGCGTAACATCAAGCACGGCAGCTTCGATGCCAGGGTTGGTGAGGCCGATGGCGTTGAGGAAAAGGTGGTCGCCAGTGTCCCAGGCTTCCCGATAGGATGACGGGAACCATCTCGGTTCGGGATTGCCTTCCCGTGGCAGACGGGTAAACGTTTTTTGAACCACCGCCCCTAGTTCGCCCAAGTTCATGTCTTCGGTGATGCCTCTGCCGTAACCGTCGTAGCCGAAGGTCCCAGAGGCAATCATCATCGGGTTGGCCAATCGTAGATGGTGAGGGTTGTTCGGGGCCAGATCTACGGATAGGTCTAGCCCTTGAACAGACTCCGGTCTAGTCGTCCTTGTCACCATCTGTGGCGGTGCGTGGTTCGTCGGTCCCCTCACCATCCTCTTCTCCAATGTCTGGGCTGGCGCCGTTCTCACCGGCTCCGCTAGCGCCGCGATCGCCTGATTCAACGAGGTTCAGGGCGCCGTCATCTTCTCCTTCGTCATCTAGATCGTCTGGGGGAGTTTCGTCATCGGTCCCTTCCACCAGAGAGAATTCCGGGTGACCAAGATCCGATTCCGGTTCTTCGCCTTCTTTACCATCGGTGAAGACGTTAGAATCGGCTGAACCGTTTTCTCCATCGCCATCCTGGTCGAACGGTCCGTTGGGCGTGCCATCTCCATCGTTTGAACTTCCCAACCACCCGCCGGGGGACATCGCTGAGATTTCCTGTATTGGTTGGGGCTTCAGGAGCTCTTCCATTCCGGGTATTTCGACCCGAGCCGGGATGAGTCTGCCGATGATGACGTTCTCCTTGAGACCTTGGAGCCAGTCCTGGGCGCCGCTCACTGCCGCTTGAGTCAGGACCCTGGTGGTCTCCTGGAATGAGGCTGCAGACAGGAAGCTGTCAGTTAGCAGAGATGCACGGGTAATTCCTAGCAAGATTGGTTTAGCGGTGGTCGGTTCTCCTCCTTCGGCGAGAACCTTGGCGTTCTGGTCTTGGAACTGGAACTTATCAACCATCTGACCAGGAATGAAATCAGAGTCTCCGGTCGACTCCACCTGAACGCGGCGGAGCATCTGCCGAAGGATGATTTCTATGTGTTTGTCATGGATTCCTACGCCCTGGGATTGGTAGACCTGTTGTACCTGGTCAACTAGGTAGTCCTGTAGGTCAACTTTGCCCCGGATGTGCAGAATGTCATGGGGGTTCATTGGGCCGCTGATTAGCGGATCACCTGCCATGACAGTATCACCGTCTTTGACCAGCATGTAGGAGGACGCAAGAATCAAGTGTTCGCGGATTTCCTCATCGTCCCAGACGATGGATATGATTCCAGAGTCGATCTCAACTCGGCCTCCGATGTTGGCGACCACCTGTTCGATGGGTTCACCTTCACCAGATGCAGCAGCTTCGATGGCACCTTCGGCGGCCTTTCTTACGGCGGCCTTGGACTTCCGGCCCTTGATGTCAGGCATGGCAGTGGCCAGGACTGTGCCTGGTTCCACCGTTTCGCCTTCATCGACCAAGATGAGGCCATCTTCTGGCGTCAGGTAGTCTTCTCGGAATTCTTCGCGGCTGATTATGCGGAGGCGGCGGCCTTCTTCGTCGGCTTCCAATTCAACCACACCGTCGATATCGGCCAGTATCGCTGCGCCTTTTGGAACGCGAGCCTCAAAGAGCTCCTCCACTCTGGGTAGACCGCTGGTGATGTCTAGGCCAGCTATACCACCGGTGTGGAATGTCCGCATGGTCAACTGAGTGCCTGGCTCGCCGATGCTCTGGGCGGCAATTATGCCCACTGCCTGGCCCATATCCACCATAACGCCGGTGGCAGGTAGGCGGCCGTAGCAGGCCTGGCAAACACCTCGATGGCACTCGCAGGTCAATGGCGACCGTACAGCGACCTCTCTTACACCAGCGTCGGCTATGACTTGACCCAAGACCAGGTCTATGAACTCATTGCGGTCAACTAGAATCTCGCCGGTATCCGGGTGAGCAACCGACGCCGCGGCCAGTCTGCCGTTCAGTCGTTCGGCCAGGGTCTTGCCAGCCTCGTCCTCAGGACGCGGCGTAATCCAGTAGGAGTCAATGGTCCCGCAATCCTCTTCTAGGATGATCACTTCTTGGGCGATGTCGATCAGTCGGCGGGTTAGGTAACCGCTGTCAGCGGTCCTGAGCGCGGTGTCAG
>CAJWGH010000186.1 GCA_913031095.1 uncultured Chloroflexota bacterium
CACGATCTGAAAGCCGTCCAGGTTCAGATAATACATATAGGGCGAGGGGTTGATGCTGCGGAGTGACCGGTAGATCTGGAACGGGTGCGCCTCAGTACGCCGGGAAAACCGCTGCGAGTTGACCACCTGGATCACGTCGCCCGAATAAACGTATTCGATGCACTTGTCAATGATCTTGGTGTACCCATCGGTGGTGAAGTTAGACTCGATTTCGCTCTTGACCAGCTTTCCGCTCACATCTGATTGAAGTTCTAGCGGTAGGTTAAGAGGCTGGCTAAGCCGGTGAACCATCTCGTCGATCTTGTCCGTGGCCTCAGCATAAGATTGGTCTATATCTCCGCCCAGATGGACATGGCTGACTACTTTGATGTCATGCCGGACATGGTCAAACAACAGCAACGTGTCGCAGAACATGAACACTGACTCCGGCACACCCACCGGGTCTTCCAACATTTCGGGCACTCTGGGCTCGAAGTAACGGATGGTGTCGTAGGCCAAATAACCTACCGCCCCCCCGTGGAAGCCCGGCAGACCCTCCACCCCGACTAGCTGGTAGCGATCCATCTCCTCTTGGATCGGAATCAAGGGGTCGATCTCACCCAGGTCTTCCTTGGCCCCGGTCTTGACTACCTTGTAGGGGTCGGTACCGATGAAGCTGTAGCGGCCGATTCGTTCCCCACCTTCAACACTCTCAAGCAGGAACGAATAAGGCCCCTGAGCAACCTTCAAGTAGGCAGAGACCGGCGTTTCCAAATCGGCGTTTATCGAACGGTAGAGAGGAACCAAGTTCCCCCGACCGGCCATTCTTTTTACGTTTTCCAGTGTGGGTTCATACATCTTGCTGCTCCTAGTCCCGATCCTTCGGGTTACCTTTCTGATTAAGGCTTGCCTATTTGCAACATCGCCAATTTCCCATGATGTTAACCCCCGTTTCGGATAAATTTCCCATAAAAAAAGACCCGTCCTCCAAAAGGGACGAGTCGAATCGTGTTGCCACCCTATTTGCCGGCAGGTCTCCAAGCTGTAGACGGAGATTTTACGGCTTCTCTATCGGCGGGAGAGCCCTGGTCTACCTTTGCTCTCGTGCCGTAGACTTTTAACGGTGTCTAACCGTCACAGCCTAGCTCACAGTCCTGGGCTCCATCAGGACGTCGATCAGCCTGCAGCTCAGGGGTCCATTCGTTCTTCTGCACAGGACACCGGCTCACACCAAACCCGGTTCGCTTTACCCCGCTGGAAGACTACTACTCCCCTTCATAGCCTTTATAAGTATTCGTTTGTGTAGATTCGAGTATATAGTCGCCGAAAAATCGTTGTCAACTTTTCGCGACTACCTGGCCAATTTGGGGCCCTAAACTGTCGCCTCTCCTAATCCGCCGTGCTCAACAGGCACGGCTTCGTGTTCACCGGGCCAGGGTGGGGTGGTGTGGCACAGGAACCGCAACGGGCCATCCGAGCCGGCTCTGAACTGGAAGGTCCAGCCGGTGGGTATGACCAGGGAATCGCCGGGTCGCAGGTCTGCGGCTGGAACCGCTGCCTGTCGTCCGTCAGGCGGACAGCGCCAGACCTCGCCTACCCCATCCAGCACGTACCAGACCTCTTCCACCGTGCGGTGACGGACAGGCCGTGTAACCTGACCTGAGTTTAGGACAACCTCGACCAGGCTGCTTTTTGTCGCACCGTTAACCGTAGTCACTAGAAGCCTAATCTCCGAACCGTCAGGGGCTATAGCGTCCGGGCTGATGCTGCGTCGTCCCAACGGAGGAACGTTACCATCATAGGGAGAGTTCATATCGATGCCTCGTGCGTAGGGCTACGGAGTTAGGCTTTCGCCGACCAGACTCCAGTAGGGCAACACGATAGTAAACAACACAGCCACTGCGATAGCTGTCATGACGATGCCCATCTTGACCACATCAAATGCCCGTATCTGGGCCCTTTGATAGATAAACACGCTGGCTGTAGCGCTGGCAGGATAGTAGACCACCGAATCTCCCACAACCACCACTGCCAAGCCACAAACCACCGGGTTCAACCCCAATGCCGAGCCTGTCGACATTGCAACCGGGATGATAAATGCCAGATACCCCGCTATATTGGGCATAACCACCCGGGTTGCCGCGGCGGCACCCGACATCGCCAACAATATCAGTGTAGGATGACCGCGAAGGCCTCCTACACTCCCTACCAATGTATCGGCGAACCATTCAGCGGCGCCACTGATTATCAACGCATTGGCGAGTGACAGAGACGACGCGATCACGAAGAAGTTAGTCCAGCCCATATTGGTCTCAAAATCACGCCAATTTACAAGGCCAACACCTGGCAAAAGAATCACCGTCATCGCGATCAACGCCGGCACCACAGGTGGTAGGCCGTGGGCGAAATCGGTGAACCAGAGTAGGGCGGTACCCAAAGCGATAAGGCCTGCTTTTATCTCGCTAGGTTGGACCGGACCCATCTCTAATTCCACTCCGCCAACCGTTTCAGGCAACGTGAATCCAGACCGATAGGTAAAATATACGAAGACCCCACCAAAGATCAAGATGAGATAGAAAGGCACAGCCATCAAGATGAACCATCCGGTCCAGGAAAAATCATCAATCAGGCCAAAATCCGCGATCAGCGCAGACGCCACAACTGGGGTGATACCTCCAGCTAGAAGCGCTGTGGAACCCAAGCGGTTCAGTCCCCCCATAGCCAACATGATGGCTTTGTTGAGCGGCGCGGTTTTTTCAACTCCCCAATGCTCCATGACTTGCTCATAGATATGCACCATTATTGCGCCGCGTGTGCTGGCAGAAGGGAGGGCGAAGGTCAGACCAGCGAAAGCGGCCAACATCTGGACGTAGAGTAGTTTGGGGTTACCTCCGGCGAACCGGATCAGATGAGCTGCCAGCCGTTGGGCCAATCCTGATTGGCGCACCGCCATCCCTAATGTGAGGATGCCCACCAAGAAATATGTAACCGGCTGGGAAAAGCCGTAAAGCGCCACGCTCACATCGTCCACGGCATGCACCAATACCAACGAGACGATGGCGACCATCCCTGTCACGCCGATGTGCAAAGTCTCCGTAGCCCAAAGCACAACTGCCACGGCCATGACAGCCAAAGCCCGCTGGCCTTGTTCGGTCAGACCTTCCGGATTGGGCGCCAGAATTACAGCGAAGAATACGACGGCCGGCAGACCGTAGCGAATAGCCAGGCTGCCAGGTCTCATGTTTCTAACAGTTATTAGGTCGATCAACTTGGCTATCCAACGGAAGTATTTAGCCGCAGAGCTTCCCTTTTTCGTTAGGGCTTTGGCGAATGGCTCAGACAGCCACTGGTATTAACAGCGGCACCTATTCTACTCTCGCGAAGGGTCGCATAAGAAAATATTAAGTCAGAACTAAGAGGCCAACGGATGCGACTGGTGGCCTCTTAGTTCATGACTCAAGTACGGTACGCATTCCTCTAG
>CAJWGH010000187.1 GCA_913031095.1 uncultured Chloroflexota bacterium
TCGTATCCTTGGGCCAAGCCATAGGTGCGGTCTTCTCCGGCATAGTCTACGACGTCACAGGCTCTTATAAAGACGCCTTTTTGATTCTAGGGATATTGGGCTTCGCCACCATAGGTATGTTACTGGCAACCAGCGCGCCAAAGAAGATGGAGGTGGCCGAGGTGTAGTGAGGTAGGTAATCGCCTATCGAAACTCTGGGATCACTTCTGTTGCAATCGTTCCCATCAACCTCTTTAAGGCGCTAACATCGCCCGAATTCAGGGCTAACACAATGTGGTCGACCCCAGCGTCCTCGTAGGCTTTGATGCCGGCCGTCATAATCTCAGGGTTGTCGCCTGGGAGGGTAGAACGAGACGCTGCGTGATCGCTGGAAGGCTTGCCGTGGACTTCCACTTCAACCCTGGTAGACCAGTCCATGTTCGATGAGTCTCTACCAGCTGCGGTTGCGGCCTCAATAATCTCAAGCTTGGTCAGCGCGTAGCTCTCGGCAGAGATGCCGGTGGGATGCCAGCCGTCGCCGCGGAAAGCCGTGCGTTTGATAGCCCCAGGACTGGAGCCGCCAACCCATATGGGAATGCTGTCCTGGGCTGGCTTGGGTGAGAAGTAAAGATCTGAGAAGTCCCAGCGCTTACTCTGGTACTTCGGAAGATGACTGGACCAGAGCTCTTTCATAATGTCGATGCATTCGTTGGTGAGGGAGCCCCTCTCTCGCATGGAGATTCCCAGGGCGTCGAATTCTTCTGTCATTGCTCCAACACCTACGCCTAGGGTTACCCGTCCGCCGGATATCTGATCCAGTGTGGCGGCGTATTTCGCCAGTTCAATGGGACTGTGGTACGGGAGCACCAGCACCGATGTCCCCAGCGTCACCTTGGAGGTGGTTGCTGCCAGGTACGAGAGGGTGGACATTGGGTGGTAGTAGGGCTTGTCTTCCAGGCGCTCACGGATGTATCCGGTGTTGAACAGATGATCCATGACCCAGACCGAATCGTACCCCATGTTTTCGGCCAGTGGCCCGAATTCCAGGACCTGCTGCGGGTCTTGGACCCCCCAGTTGTTGGGAATGGTCACACCAATCTTCACGGAAAGCTCCTTGGTTTTAGGGTTGCCTCAAATTCAGAGCCAGCCTAGGCAGTGTTGGCGGCCTCGACCATCCTGGCTGTCTCAATAGCGGCGACGGCCGTGTTGGCGCCCATGTTGCCGGATTTTCCGCCGGACCGGTTCAGGGCTTGTTCCATGTTTTCAGTGGTCAAAACGCCGAAGATGGTTGGCACTCCTGTTTCGAGGCCGATGGAGCTTATGCCGCTGGCGGCCTGGCCGGCGACCATGTCGTAATGGGATGTTTCTCCCCGGATAACGGCCCCGAGGCAGATCACAGCATGATAGCGCCCGGATTTGGCCATGGTTTTGGCGACCACTGGGAGTTCGAATGACCCTGGAACCCAACCGATGGTGATGTCTTCGTCCCTGACCCCATGCCGAGTGAGGGTCTCAATAGCAGAGTCCAGCAATTTCCTTGTGATAATCTCATTGAAACGGGCGACGACTACACCTACCTGTAGGCCTTGACCGTTCATATCGCCTTTTAATTCTTTGGGCACGCTTATTTCTCCTGGCTTAGTCTGGGGGTTGCCTTAGGCTTGGATCGGTATGGATTCAGGTTCCTTGCGGACTCCGCACTGGAGTATCTTATCGACAAATTCTTGCTCGCTCGTAAGCCCGGTGATCTTGGTTATCTCGTTTACTATGGTCATGGGGACGGAACGGATTCCGTACTGTTGAACCAAGGCCGGGAACTCTTCTATCTCTATGATATCGGCGGTGATTTTTTCGTTCTCTATCGCTAGCGCGTGGGCCAGGCGTGCGATCGGCGGGCTAGCGGTATCGGCGGGAGTGACGAATACCTGGATGTGTACCGGCTGGTTGATCTCTCGCAAACCTTTTCGTGTGTCCATTCTCAGAGGGCTGACGCCCCTTGACATCGTCTTGATATCCTCGACGATGACGGATAACTGATATCCCCCTGGTATGCCGAAGAACCTGAGCTTGGCTTTGCCTTTCGGTCCGAATGCTAGGGCCGGTACCCTGACTATATCCTCGTCCTTGGCCAACTCGGGTTGAGCGAAGATATCAACGACTTCCAGACGGAGTTTGGGGGACAGCGCTACCAATTCTTCCAGCATTTGCTGGGTTTCTACACAATACCTGCATTCGCGGCCCGGTACGGTGATTGGCGAAGGGCGCTGGGTGAACAGGCGCATCTCGACATCGGCCTTGAGATCCTTTCGGAAGGTCCTCTTGAGTTGCGATCTCTGTTGTTCCTGAATCAGCGTCTTCTGGGCCATGCCCAATCTCCCGCCTTGCCCTCGGCGTGATGACAGAAGGCAAAACTCTCGATGGAGACCAGTTTACACGGGAAGTAGTGGGTTATCCAGCCTTGTCCAGCATGGTGCGGATGGTTAACATGCGCTGGAACAGGGTAAAACACGAGACTACAGCAATGGCCAATAAGAACCACTCTATTTGGCCAACAATCAATCCCACTCCCAGCAATATCACGCGTTCGGGCCTGGTCATCAAGCCATCTTTGGTGAATACTCCCAGACCCTCACCGCGTGCGCGGAGGTAGCTAACGCCCTGGGAGAATACAAGGGCCAATAGCAGTACGGTGATGAAAAATATCTGACGGCCCTCGCTCATGTCATCCCGCATAGCGAAGACCCCGAGGCCGACGAACAGGGAAGCTTCACTGAGTCTGTCGAACACCGAGTCCAGCAGCGCGCCGAAAGGACTGACTGTGTCGGTCAGCCTGGCTAGAGCGCCGTCCATCAAGTCCAATCCTCCGCCAAAGAGGAAGACGATTCCGCCTGCAAGCAACCAGCCGGCGCCGACCAGATAGGCGGCCGCGACGGTGATTAGGAAACCCAGGATAGTGATGCCATTTGGGGTGAACCTGATGGCCTTGAAGAACTTCGCCCCAGGCAGTTCTATGTAGCGGAGGATCGCTGATCTAAATTGTTCTCGTGCTGGTAGAGACATCAGAGGAACCGTTAGCCGCCTTTAAACAAGTCTTGTAGTATTTCTCGATTCGGCCGGCCACCACTTCCCAGCGGTAGCTTTCGGCAGTCCTATTTCCCTGGGCGCCCAATTTGGTCCGCAATTCGGGGCTCAGAGCCAGTGTACCCAAAGCGCCAGCCAGGGAGTCGCTGTCTTTCTTCGGTACAAGCAGACCTTGCTCGCCGTCGGTCATAACTCCCCGAAACCCTTCGATATCTGACGCTACCACCGGTTTGCCGGCGGCCATGGCTTCAAGTAAGACGATTCCGAAACTCTCGGCGCCGGTGGCAGGAGAGCAGAAGATGTCGGCGCTAGCATAGTACCGTGGCAGGTCCGCGTAGGAGGCCCGACCTACGAATTCCACGTCCTGGAGGTTTTGGGAACTCAT
>CAJWGH010000188.1 GCA_913031095.1 uncultured Chloroflexota bacterium
CAGAGTTTCGGGAGTACGAGCGGGCCAGCACCGTGGTCGTCAATTCCTACGTAGGGAAGGTGATGAGCCGGTATCTGGGAGAATTGGAGGGCCCTCTGGGCGAAGGACTACGAATCATGCAGTCCTCTGGTGGCAGCATAACCGCCAAACTCGCTTCAGATCAACCGGTACGGACCATTCTTAGCGGCCCTGCCGGTGGGGTTGTTGGGGCGTTCTACACGGCAGTTCAATCTGGATATCCCGACATCATCACGGTGGATATGGGCGGCACTTCCACCGACGTCTCCCTATGTCCCGGCGAGATCAAAGAGACCACCTCTGCCAACATCGGCGGTTATCCTATCGGCGTGCCAATGATCGACATCCATACCGTGGGCGCTGGCGGCGGTTCTATCGCAAGAATCGACGTTGGTGGGGCGTTGGTTGTTGGCCCCGAATCGGCGGGCGCTGAACCGGGACCCGCTTGTTATGGCAGAGGAGACCAACTCACTGTCACTGACGCCAATCTGCACCTAGGACGACTGCTGCCGGACCATTTCCTTGGAGGGCGCATGACGCTGGACCGGGCAAAAGTCGAGGGGTTGATACAACAATTGGCCGCAAAGATCAACTCTGATGCGAACCAAACTGCTCTGGGGATAAACCGGGTGGTCAACGCCAATATGGAACGAGCCATCCGCACTATATCTCTGGAGAGAGGGTACGACCCACGCCTGTTTACCCTGGTTCCATTTGGCGGAGCTGGGCCCATGCACGCCTGCGACCTGGCCCAAGAACTTGGCATACCCAGAGTCATGGTGCCGTCCCGGCCGGGTATACTCTCGGCTTTGGGAGTAGCCATCGCCGACATAGTCAAGGACTACTCTAGAACCGTGATGCTCCGCGGGGCCGATTTGGACCGCGCGCGCGTTGAAGAAGAATTCCAAGGGATGGAAAGCCAAGCCAGGACCGAGATGGCGGGAGAAGGGTTGGAACTGGATAAGATGGTCGCCAACCGATTCCTAGATGTACGTTATGTTGGCCAATCTTTTGAATTGACTGTGGAATACCCGTCACATATACCGAGGTCAGACCTGTCGAAAGTCATCGGAGATTCTTTCTACAAGGCGCACCTGCGCCGGTTTGGATATGCCGACCGGAACGAGCCGGTGGAGGTGGTGAACCTGCGGCTCAAACTAAAAGTTCCTATGGAAAAACCTGCTATCGAAGAACAAACCTCTGGCGGAATCGACCCTGCGGCGGCGCTGATCGGCCAAACTAAAGTCATATTCCAGCAAGGTGCCTTGGCATCCGCGCTTTACCAGAGGGAGCGGTTGCTCTGCGGCAACCGAATCGCAGGACCGGCTCTAGTCATACAAATGGACTCCACCACTGTGGTACCCCCAGGCTGGGGCGGAGCAGTGGACACTTTCGGCAACTTACTGCTAGAGCCTGAATAAGGCTTAGAATTAAGGATGCGGGCTACGCATCACTGGAGCTATATATGACCAGGGGAAATTCTCAACTTCAGGTGGTGTGCTTCTTCGCTCATCCCGATGACGAGGCATTCGGTTCAGGAGGAACCTTGGCCGAGCTGGTCCATAACGGACACAAGGTTGCCACGGTATGCGCCACCAACGGTGATGTCGGAGAGATCAGTGATCCCTCACTGGCGACGTCGGAGAACCTCTGGAGAGTCCGGCAAGAGGAACTTCGTGAGGCCATGAAAGTGACTGGAATCATGGACGTGCGGTTCCTCGACTATAGAGACTCAGGAATGCAGGGTAGCGATGACAACGATAATCCGGCCAGCCTTTTTCAGGCGGAGCCATCCGTGGTCGAAGCCCAGATTTCGGCCATCCTGAACGAACTGAAACCGGACGTGGTATTTACCCACGATCCCACCGGCGGTTACGGTCATCCAGACCACGTCACCGTCTACCAGCGGACCACTGCAGTGATCGATTCCATGGGCGATGACCGGCCTCATTTCTACCACGTATGTTTTCCCAGAAGTAACTTCAAAACGCTGTGGCAGGAAATGCTCGAAGCAGGAATCACTCCACCGTTTGCTAAGGAGGCGTTAGGTGCTATCGGGTCTCCGGACGATTACGTGACCACCGTCAGGGATGTCTCAGAGTACGTCGAGATTAAGAAAGATTCACTTAGCCGTCACAAGACACAGTTGGATCCCAACGGCCCATTTAACTCGCTTAACCAGAACTTCATGGATAACTGGATGAGCACTGAATATTTCTACCTAACAACTCCGAACGGCGGCCAACCTCAAACAGATATCTTGAAGGAAGTACTATAGATACCCGGACACGATAGAAAGTTCCAAAGAGGTAGTAGATGCCGGTAGACCCTATCAGCTTGCAAGTCTTCAAGAGCAAATTCGAGTCAGTCGCCGAAGAGATGGGCGTTGCGCTTCAACGAACCGCTTACTCGCCCAACATCAAAGAGCGCCGCGATTTTTCGTGCGCCGTGTTCAATCCAGAAGGGGACATGGTCGCACAGGCGGCCGATATCCCTGTACATCTCGGCGCTATGCCCGCATCTGTAAAGGCAGCTCTGACAGTCTTTCCTGACTCCCTGAACCCCGGTGACATCGTTATGTTAAACGATCCATACATGGGCGGCAGCCATCTGCCAGACATCACAATGGTGGCGCCCATCTACTCGGAGGAGAAGGGCAAGAAAGTTCTGACCGGGTTCGTAGCCAATCGTGGCCATCATGCTGACGTCGGAGGCATGACTCCTGGTTCACTCCCTTTGTCCACCGAACTATACCAAGAAGGAACCATCATCCCACCGATCAAGCTAGCCCGGCGTGGCCGTTTGAACCAAGAAATCATCCAATTGATCTGTCGCAATTCCCGAACCTCAGATGAGCGAAAGGGGGACCTCGCCGCTCAGACCGCTGCTATCAAGGTCGGCGAGCAGCGCATGAAAGAGATCACCGAACGCTATGGGTTGGCAGAAACCCTAGAGCATATGGCAGCCCTGCTAGACTATTCTGAGCGAGTCACCCGGCGAGCAATAGCCAAGATTCCCGACGGCCGCTACGAAGTTACCGATTACATGGATGACGACGGCCTGACCCAGGAGCTGGTGCCCATCACTGTGGCCATCACTGTTTCTGGCGAAGAGTTATATATCGATTTCACGGGCACATCTCCCCAACGGCCCGGCTGCATCAACGCCCCTGTGGCAGTCACAACTTCCGCCTGTTTGTATGTAGTCCGTTGCCTCCTGGACGAGCAAACCCCGGCCAATCAAGGTTGTCTGCGCCCCTTAACAATAAATACTCCCCTGGGTAGTCTGGTTAATCCTGAACCCCAGCGAGGCGTTGCTGCTGGAAACGTCGAGACTTCACAGCGCATTACCGACGTTTTATTGGGAGCATTGGCTCAAGCCCTGCCTGAAGTTATACCCGCAGCCAGCCAAGGCACCATGAA
>CAJWGH010000189.1 GCA_913031095.1 uncultured Chloroflexota bacterium
TGGCATTGTGCATGCACGGGTTCCCCGACCACGCGTATTCCTTCCGGCATCTACTGCCGGATCTCGCCAAAGCTGGATTTCGAGGCGTCGCCCCATTTATGAGAGGGTATGCACCGACCGAGGCGCCGAGAGATGGCCGCTACCAGACCGCCTTACTAAGCCAAGATGTGCTGGCATTGGTAGCCGCCCTGGGGTATGAGCAGGCCTGTCTGATAGGGAACGATTGGGGAGCAACCGCTGTCAGTGGAGCAGCGATATTGGCGCCTGAGAACGTGACTAAGCTGGTGACCATAGCATCAGGCCAAGCCAACGAAGATTTGCAGATGGATTTTCAGTTCTTAAAAGGGACTTGGCACTCTTACTATTTCCAACTGCCCACGGCGGAAGCCACTCTGGCCCATAATGACTTTGCGTTCATCGAAGCGTGGTGGAGGGATGCTGCTCCCGAATGGGACATACCCAAGGAGTACATCCAGAGTATCAAGGAGACTTTCCGAAAGCCCGGGGTGGTTGAGGCTGCTCTCGGTTATTACCGGGCTAGGTATAACCAAGCATTCCAAGATCCTTCACTAGAGGATGTACAAAAGCGAATAAGCGCTGGCCCGATCACCGTCCCGACATTGGCATTACACGGCACGAGTGACCGACCAAAAAGGATCGATGCCTTCGAAAGTAGATCCATGGACCTATTCTTCACAGGTGGTCTTGAAAAAGTGATAATCACCGGAACAGGTCACTTCATGCACCAAGAGAAACCCGACCAAGTTAATCCGCGAATCCTAGAATTCATCGCACGTTAACAAGCTGAGGACTCTAGAGCCATAGAGAATATCGGTTCAGGTTCCAGTCGGAAAGACGTAGAGCCAAACTCATTACTACCAGTCCTCCCAAAGGAGAAGTATGACTACCGAACATATCAACCTGAACCGGTTCATAGTAGATCGCCTCGATGCTTCCTACCTCTGGATCGAAAGGCTACGGGACGGCATTACTGACGAACAGTTCTATCACCAACCCACTGCTGACAGTAATTCGATCGCCTGGCTCGTCTGGCATCTAAGTCGCTGGCGAGACCGGACTAGCGCTATCGTATCCGGGGAGACCCAAATCTGGATCACCGAAGGATGGTCAGAACGTTTCGGCATTTCAGAAGAACGGACCGGTTTGGGAGATACGGCGGATCAAGTGGCCGGATTCCGGACGGAGCGAGACCTAGTATTGTCCTATGCCGATGCCGCCCACCGTACGACTGTCGACAGAGTTTTGAGGCTCACAGCGGAGCAATTAGAGGAACCAGTAGAAGGCCTACCCGGCGAACCTCGTTCCGGATGGAGGGTCTTGGCCGGGGTGATCGGAGACTCCACGGAACATGTAGGCCAAATCAATTACCTGCGAGGAATGACCTCGGGCATGGGATGGCGTTAAGTCGTCCGGTATACCGACGATATGGAATAACGCCGTAAGATCCAACAGGAAGGAGAACAATATGCCTCATTACATGTATGTTGCCTTGCAAGAGGATGACAAAATATCGGTCCACATCATAGACCCGCAAACGGGAAAGCTAACCCCTCAGGCTGAGGTATCCGTCCCCGGCGGGCCGTTCACTATGGCGATCAGCCCGGATCGGCAATTCCTCTACGCCGGTTGCCGCGATACACCACAGCTAGCCAGCTTTCAGATCAACCAGGTCAGTGGAGAACTCACCCAAAACGGTACGATACCCGTCGAGGGTTGGCCCGTTTATATAGCCACCGACCGCAAAGGCAAGTTTGTGCTGTCGGCCTATTACCAAGGCGCCCATGTTGGTGTGCATCCGATCGGCGCTGATGGATCGGTTGGAGACCCACCCGTCGAATGGCTGGCCACGGCGACCGGGGCCCACGCGATGCAGACCGACTCGACCAATAGTTACGCGTTTGTTCCGCACATCGCCGGCAACGGTCCCAACGCCATCTTCCAGTTTAAGTTCAATGAGAACACCGGCCACCTCACCCCAAATTCACCTGCCAAGGTGGAGCCAGAGGAGTTTCTAGGTCCGCGC
This sequence comes from uncultured Chloroflexota bacterium, assembly GCA_913031095.1. The sequence goes on from CAJWGH010000189.1 coordinate 2,045, forward strand.
CACTTCTGTTTTCACCCTTCTTTGGACGTCCTGTACTTTTCCAACGAACAGGACTGTAGTGTGACCGGCTATCGGCTCAACACGGGCGATGGAACGCTATCTGCGTTCCAAACCATAACCACTCTACCGGAAGGTTACACCGATCAGAACACCTGCTCCCAAATTCAGGTCTCAGCGTCAGGTCGGTTCCTCTACGCTCCCAACCGAGGCCACCACAGCATCGCCTGTTTTTCGATCGATACCGCCTCCGGGCAGTTGACCAGCAACGGTATCGTTGCCTCCGAGGCGAGACCTAACGCGTTGTGCCTTGGCCCTCAGGACAGATTTCTCTACTCCGCCGGCCAAGAATCAGGTCGCATGGCGTCGTTCAGCATCAACTCGGATTCAGGAAAGTTGACCCCCCTTGAGACCTATCCGTTGGGAAAGGCCCCAGTCTGGGTGTCGATCACCGAGTTGCCGGGATAAAACGACAAGGGAGTGTGGGCACATCCTTAGCCACCGAAGATGTAACATCAATGGCACCAAGTGGACTTGGATCCGGATATTCTTTAAGGCAAAAGGTTTTCTAACCTCTAGACCTAAGCGATTATCACCACCAACAATGACTATGGAAAGAAGACTCATGCCCGAAGAAGACCTGCAGACTAAGCAAGCAGAGTTAGACGGCCTTTTAGACCGGTTAGCGCAGAACGAACTAGGGACACTGCACGCGAAGATACATTCCTTCTTCTCAACCTCCAACGATGCAGGTGTGCACAAAGTGGGCGAGGCAAATGAGCTGCGGGCACGCATAGCCCAGGCAATCAACGCGCTAGACTCGACCGATATCACCGGGTCAAAATCCCAAGAAGCCCAATCATCAGCAGATCAAGCTGGAAGGGGTTCTCCTAGGAATATCGTCAAGATTACCACTTACATCACTAGCATCAACGACAGGTGTGCCGGCGCCTTGAAGCAGCAGTCCCGATTCAACGAGTCTTTCGAAGGTGGATACCCTGCCTTCGAGATCACAGCTTTGGCGGAGCCAGGGAACAGGGTCGGCCGAAGGTGAGCGCAGTCTACAGTCCTCATGTCAAGTTCCTTCGCAAGTGGGGGGTCAGGGGGGGAGGAGATGGGGAGTTCAGGTGGCCCATGTGCCCAGTCATAGACGGTGCCGGCAACGTCTACGTGTCAGAATGTAGCAATGATAGGGTCCAGGTATTCGACTCCCAAGGCAGATTTTTGCGCAAGTGGGGTAGCGAAGGCAGCCGAGATGGGGAGTTCATCAGGCCCCAAGAATTGGCCATAGACGGTGCCGGCAACATCTACGTGTCAGACCGAGACAATCATAGGATCCAGGTCTTCGATCCACAAGGCAGGTTCCTGCGCAAGTGGGGGGTTACTGGAAGCGGAGACG
>CAJWGH010000190.1 GCA_913031095.1 uncultured Chloroflexota bacterium
AATCGGTATTTCAAATCGGAGGCTACCACTCTTTAGCAAGAACTGCGAGCCAATGATTGGAATCGGATCGCCTGCCCAAGAACATTGTTGACTGACTTAAATGGCCTTTTTACACTGCTACCAAACGGCCGCGCCTAAAGCAGTTACGTGGTTTTTCGGGCTCAAAATACTTATAAGAAGGTTGACTGTGTCTAGTTAGATTCGGTACAGAAGTAACGATGCAATTCGCACGGTCTGAGGTCAATGGCTGGCAAAGTTACGCTGTCGTCGAGGGCGACCAACTTAGAGTCATCCAAGGTGACCTATTTGGCCAGCATCACTTTACTGATGCCAGGTATCCAATCAGCAGCGTTAAGATTTTGCCGCCGACCCAGCCGACTAGCTTTTGGGCCGTAGGCCTTAACTACGCAGACCACGTGGCTCACCAGATTGAAAACCTGGACGCCGAGCGCATAGCCAGAGACGCTCAGACATTCCGGCCCTGGCATAAAGGGGTCAGCTGCATCATCGGTCAAGGCGACACCGTGATATTGCCCACGGAATCGGATTACGTCCACTACGAGGGTGAACTGGTGATTGTTATCGGCAAACCCGCCAGACGCATCACTGCCGAAGCGGCTCCCAATTTTATCCTAGGCTACACCTGCGGGAATGACATCAGCAGCGAAGGTTCCTGGCACGACGACCCGTCCAATTGGCGGAAGAAGACCAGCGATACCTTTGGCCCTGTCGGACCATGGATCGAGACTGATCTCGATCCACAATCCGTGGATATCATCACCCGGATCAATGGTAAAGAGACAGACAGAGGCAATACCTCGGGCATGACATTTGGCTGCTATGAGACTGTCAGCCGGATTAGCCAGTTCGTGACCCTCCATCCCGGGGATTTGATCCTAACAGGAGCACCGGGCGCAGTGGCCGCCTTGAAACCAGGCGATGTTGTCGACGTGGAGATTGCAGAGATCGGCTGTCTCAGCAACATCGTCGCCGCCGAGTGAACTTCCACGAGAACTTCAGGTAGGATCAACATGCGGTATTTCGAACCTACCGTGTGCTAAACTCCATTCGATCTAGGATGTACACAGGCTGCCAGCCAGCCTGATTAGACAGGAGTGATCTATGGCTTCTAACGTAGTGTTATCCAATGAAGAATTTAACGTCGTAGGCAGCAGACCCATACGCCACGACGGCAACGACAAAGTTACCGGCCGTGCCCGCTACAGTGCTGATATGACCCTTCCAAGGATGCTGCACGGTAAAGTCCTGCGCAGTCCTCACGCCCACGCCAGGATCCTTTCCATCGACCCCAGCAAAGCGCTGGCCCTCTCGGGTGTGAAAGCGGTCGTAACTGCTGCGGACTTCGCTCAGCCTAGTGGGAAGATCACTGACTTGGGTGAGGGCGCCATGGCCAACCCCAAATGGATCAGCAACAATTGCATGGCCAACGAAAAAGCGCTGTACAAAGGGCACGCGATAGCCGCTGTTGCGGCCACCAGTGTTCAAGAGGCCGAAAAGGCGCTGGCACTTATAGATGTGCAATATGAGGTCCTCCCGGCAGTGATGGACCTTGAGACCGCGATGAAGGATGACGCGGCTCTCCTGCACGAAAGACTGGCCAACCCAGAGGACGCCAACGTCCGACCTGGTGGTTTACTGGACGAAGATGACGCCGTGAAAGGCACTAACATCGCCAATCACTTCTTCTTTGAACTGGGTGACATCGACAAAGGATTCAAAGAGGCGGATGTAGTTGTCGAACGAGATTTCCGCACCTCTACGGTTCACCAAGGTTACATCGAACCCCACTCGGCGACCGCCATGTGGGGAGAAGACGGCAAGCTTACCATATGGGGCAGTAGCCAAGGACACTTCCAGATCCGTGATCTGACCAGCCTTGTTCTCGGAATCCCGGTTTCGCAGATCAAGGTTGTCCCCATGGAGATCGGCGGAGGGTTCGGAGGAAAAACCGTCATCTATCTAGAGCCGGTGGCCGCAGCTCTTTCCCAGAAAGCCCGCCGCCCGGTGAAAATCCAGATGGGCCGCGCGGAAGTTTTCGAAGCTACGGGCCCTACCTCTGGAAGTTCCATCCGCGTTAAGATTGGGGCCAATAAAGACGGACTGATTACCGCAGCTGACATCACCATGATTTATGAGGCTGGCGCATTTCCCGGCTCTCCGATCAACCAGGCTTGCCAGTGTGTTATGACCCCCTATGAGATTGCCAATGGACGTATCGAAGGATACGACGTGGTGGTCAATCGCCCAAAGGCCGCTGCCTACCGCGCCCCCGGAGTTCCCGGAGCTTCCTTTGGAGCAGAGTCGGTCATCGACGAGATCTGCGAAAAACTAGGTATGGATCCCCTGGAATTCCGGACCAAGAACGGAGTTAAAGAAGGCAGCCGCCGCATACCAGGCCCGGTGCTGCAAGGTGTTGGCTATATGGAGACCTTGGCTGCAGCCATGGACACCGATCATTACAAGTCGCCTTTGGATGGTCCAAACCGTGGCCGGGGCGTAGCGGCAGGCTTCTGGTTCAATGGCACAGGGCCGGCCTCGTCCTTCGCGAGCGTCAATGCTGATGGAACTGTGAGCTTGACCGAAGGGTCACCTGACATCGGCGGTGGACGTACATCCATGGCCATGCATGTGGCGGAGGTACTGGGTATACCTGCTGAGGACGTTCATCCGTTCGTGGGTGATACCGACGCAGTGGGTTACACCTCCCTCACCGCCGGCAGCGGAGCAACATTCAAGTCCGGCTGGGCGGCTTATGAATCGGCCAACGACATCAAACAGCAGCTCATCCAGCGGGCCGCGCGCATATGGGAGGTTGAGGCTAACGATGTTGAATACGCCGGTGGTGTGGCCTCCCACAAGTCAGACCCAGAGCTGAAATTGACTTTCAAACAGTTGGCTGCTCGGTTGAACGGCACTGGTGGCCCAGTGGTTGGCCGAGGTAACGTCAACCCATCTGGCGTTGGTAATGCGTTCGCTGTTCACATTGTAGACGTGGAAGTGGACCCGGAAACCGGCAAAGTCGACGTCCTCCGGTACACGGCACTCCAGGATGTCGGGAAGGCCATCCATCCTAGCTACGTCGAAGGACAGCTGCAGGGCGGCGTCGCCCAGGGTATCGGTTGGGCGCTCAATGAAGAGTATGTCTATAACGACAGCGGTGAGATGTCCAACTCTTCGTTCCTGGACTATCGTATGCCCACCAGCCTCGACCTGCCCATGATTGACACGGTCATCGTGGAGGTCGCCAACCCTGGTCACCCCTTCGGGGTCCGGGGCGTTGGCGAAGTGTGCATAGTGCCTCCGTTGGCGGCTGTGGCAAATGCCATCCACGGCGCGTCAGGCGTGCGCATGGAAGTGTTGCCCATGTCCCCAGGGAACGTCCTGGAGGCTCTCTGGGCCAAAGATGGCAAATAGGG